>NZ_JASBOF010000018.1:0-58258 GCF_039907195.1 Corynebacterium sp. c3Ub_189
TAGCGTGCAGGATTCTTACCTGGTTGAACGTGCACTGCGCATGGCTTACACCCTGCGTGGTGAAGTACCCGACGGCGTGGTCTTCCACGCCGATCGTGGTACCCAGTTCACCAGCGAACAGCTGTGGCAGGTCTGACAAGAACTAGGGATTGCACAATCGGTCGGGCGTACTGGTGTCTGCTTTGACAATGCGATGGCCGAGTCGTTCTGGTCGATAGTAAAGACCGAATTTTACGATCGGAAGAAATGACAAACCCGCAACGAAGCCCGGAAGACGGTGGGTCGCTGGATTGAGATCGTCTATAACCGGCGCCGTCGCCACTCGTCCATCGGGATGGTAAGCCCCGTCGATTTCGAAGCCCAGCTCGCTAATCAAAACGGTAATAAGAAGGCCGCTGCTTAACTCCTGAGCAGCTTAACAACGTGTCCACGACTTGCGGGTAACCCCACTACCGCTGACGATGGTCAGCGGCGAGGGCCGAGTCTGCGGGATATTTCCCAGCAGAAGTTAAACGCTGCCACCGATTACATGATTGATGAGTTAATGAACCAGGGCATGAGCGAGAAGGAAGCCATCGAGTATTTAGACCGTGAGTTGGAAGAGGCTATCCCGGATGATTTCTGGGAAAGCACCGACTAAGGACTAATCCTGTTCCGGCTCCGGTTTGATTAGAGTTCGGCGTCCTAATCGTCTTCATGCTGTGCTTCCAGCTCTGGTGCCTTGTTCTCACTCTGGGTGTCGTGAGCGTTATCCACGGTCTGGTAGCCGGTAGGAGCCTCCTCGCCTAGTTCGAGGCTGGTGAGAAAGTCGAGGTTGTTGTGTTCCTATGGGCCGTGTGCAGTGGTGGTCTGGGGCACTTCAATAGGCCATTTGGAACCAGATAAACCAGCCGGTGAAACCCGCGTGAGGCGCCCTAGGCTTGGGCCTATTGGTCTTGAACAGATTCTGATCCTTGGCGAGGATAATAGGTCTTGGTCGATTTATCGGGGCGTTGGGTTAGGATGAGGTCATGCTTTTTGATTCGCTGCCGCGGCCGAGCGTGCGTGTGGCTCCGGGGGTGGGGCATGTGCCGGGATGGGCGGGCATCGATAAGCAGAAGGCCTTGGTAGAAGAGATGCGCGGCATTGCGCGCGAGTATGCGGGTACGCCGATGGCGATGGTGCGGCCGCGGTTGAAATCCGGCGGGCAAACGAGCGTTTTTCAGCTGCATCTGGGCAGGTATTGGCATTATCCCAGCTATCGGTACGTGGACAATATAGACGGCACGCGGGTTCTGCCGGTGCCGGAGAGCCTGCGGCGGATTGCTCCGGGGACACTGCGCGCCGCGGCTGAGGTAGCACCCGAGCTAGAGCCATGGGTGGAGACCTTCGTGCCGGAGATGGCATTGGTGAATTACTATCCACCGGGATCGGCTATGGGCATGCACGTGGATGATTCCGAGGAGTCACCCGCCCCGGTGATTTCGCTATCCATTGGGGATGAGGCGCTTTTCCGCATGGGCCATACCGAATCGCGCACGCGGCCGTGGGATGATATCACGCTGTGCTCAGGGGATTTGGTGGTCTTTGGTGGGCCAAAGCGCTTTGCCTACCACGGCGTGGTGCGCGTTAATGATGGAACGTTGCCGGAGGGGTGCGGGCTGAGTGAAGGACGTATCAACATCACTATCAGACAAGTATCTGCACGGGCGGTAAGCTAGGGATGTTACATAAAGCTTGAAGGAAAGAAGGTTCTTTTATGTCTCGTATCGGCATCATCATCGGCACTACCCGCGATAACTCGGCCGGCAAGGTAGTGGGCGAGTGGCTCAATGAGGTGGCCCAGGGGCGCCAAAATGGCGTGGCGTACACGCTGCTGGACCTCAAGGAGTTTGATATTCCGCTGCTGACCACTGACGTCATTCCTGCCACCGCCAATAAGCAGTATGCGGATGAAAAGGTGCAGGCGTGGTCCGATGCTGTGGATGCCTGCGATGGTTTCGTATTTGTCACCCCAGAGTACAACCGCTCCGTGCCGGGTCCATTCAAGAATGCCTTCGACTGCTTGGCAGGGGAGTGGACCGGTAAGCCGGTTGCGTTCGCCGGTTACGGTCCTGCGGGCGCTATCCGCGGCGTGGAAGCATGGCGCACCATCGTGGTTAACTTCTCCATGCCGCAGCTGCGCAATCAGCTCGACTTCGGTTTCTTTACTGACTGGACCGACGGTGAATTCCGTCCTGTAGATGCCAAAGTGGAGCGCACTAATTCCTTGCTGGCCGAGTTGGAAGGCGCCGTATCCGCATAATCAGTTCGCACAGCGGCCACGCTCTGGCCCCGCAATAGGTGAACGAGACCGATAACGTGGCCGCACGTTGGCCTCATACCAAAATTCAGCCCCCGCTGCTCACGAAGAGCGCGGGGGCTGAAGTGCTATGTGGCCGGCTTAGTTACTGCAGGCCGAACTGATCCCAAGCGGCAGGGGAGAGGTTCTGGTACACGTGCTTGTGCTCCTGGTACTCGGCCAAGCCGGTGGGGCCAAGCTCGCGGCCATTGCCGGACTGCTTGTAGCCGCCCCATTCTGCCTGTGGCAGGTACGGGTGGAAGTCGTTGATCCAGATGGTGCCGTGACGCAGGGCGCGGGCAACGCGCTCGGCGCGGCCGGCGTCGGAAGTGTAAACGGCGCCAGCCAGGCCGTACTCGGTGTCGTTGGCGATGGCGATGGCCTCCTCCTCGGTGGTGAAGGTCTCGATGGTCACGGTCGGGCCGAAGGCCTCGTCGTGGACACAGTCCATCTCGCGGGTAGCACCATCAATGATGGTCGGCAGGTAGTAGACGCCGGCGCCCAGGTCGGTGGTGCCGGTGCCGTGCTGGCCGTTGGTGTCCTCGCTGGTGGCGGCGCGGCCACCGGTAAGGATCTTGGCGCCTTGCTCGCGTGCCTTGTCTACGTAGGCGGCGACCTTTTCGCGGTGCTCGGCGGAGATGAGCGGGCCGGTCTCGGCCTTCTCGTCGGTCGGGCCGCCGATCTTGATCTTATTGGCGCGCTTTACCAAGGCGTCGACGAACTTATCGTGCAGGGACTCTTCCACGACGATGCGGGAGCCTGCGGAGCAGACCTGGCCGGAGTGGAAGAAGGCGCCATTGAGGGCGTTGTCCACAGCGACGTCGAAGTCGGCATCGGCAAAGATGACGTTCGGGTTCTTGCCACCGAGCTCGAGCGCGGTGCGCTTGACGGTCTCGGCTGCATTCTTGGCGATGATCTTGCCGGTAACCAGGCCGCCGGTGAAGGAGACCATGTCCACGTCCGGGTGCTGGGACAGCGGGTTGCCGCAGTTAGCGCCAGCGCCGGTGATGAGGTTGCCCACGCCGTCCGGCAGGCCGCATTCCTTGAGGGCGGCCATGAGCAGCATGGCGGTGTGCGGGGTGAGCTCCGCCTGCTTGAGGACGAAGGTATTGCCGGCGGCCAGGGCCGGGCCGACCTTCCAGGAGACCTGCAGCAGCGGGTAGTTCCACGGGGTAATCAGGCCGCAGACGCCGACGGGCTCGGCGTCGATGCGCGAGCGCAGGTTGGGATCCTGCGGGTCAACTACGCGGCCGGCCTGGTGCTGGGCCAGGGTGCCGAAGAACTCGAAGGCGTTGGCGATGTCATCCATATCGCCCAGGGATTCCTCGTAGCGCTTGCCGGTATCGGCGGACTCAGCCTGAGCGAAAAGCTCCTTGTGCTCGCGGATGAAATCGGCCACGCGGATGACCAGCTTGCCGCGCTCGGCGGCCGGGGTATTGGCCCACTCGCCGTTATCAAAGGTTTCACGGGCAACCTTGATGGCGCGCTCGGTGTCCTCGTCGGAGGCCTCGGAAACGAGGCCGACGGTGGAGCCATCGGCCGGGCAGATGATGGTACGGGTTTCGCCGCTCTGGGCGGCTTCCCACTTACCGTTGATGAACAGGGACTTCGGGGCGCCGTCGGCATGCACGCCCTTCAGCAGCTCGGTCTGGGTGGGGTCGAACAAAGTGTTCTGGGTGCTCAAGTGAAAAGCAACCTTTCTCTCATAGAGGTAGTTGTACTGGCCAGCTTAGCTATCTTCGCGCCAGGTGCGCTCGGGCTCGGCTCCATCGGAGACATCGGAGTCGCCCGGCTGGGTCTGCTGCATGTAAAGGAAGGCCAGGTGACGCTCGTAAAGGTCCAGCACGTTATTGATGATCTGGTTCTCGGAATAGCCGTAGACGTCGTAGCCTAGCGAACCGGTCATATCGTAGACCTCGAGGCGGTAGTACTCATCGCCCTCGCCTGTGCTGAAGTCGGGGCGCTCGGCCGCGACTGGGAAGAGCTGGTAGCGGAACATGCGCTCATTGTGCAGCTTAACTTCGAGGTCGAGCTGGGGAAGTTCGACGTCGGGAAGCTCGCTGGTGAGCAAGAGGGCATCGTAGCCGCGAGTGCGCATGTGCGTTGCCACCTGCTCGAGGGCGTAGGTAGCGGTTTCGCGCAGGTAGGTATCCATCTCCTGCTTGGAGGGGTAGGTATTGGCTCGGTCGAGGCGATTCTTCCATAGGTTGGAATCCGAAGGCTCGCGCTCGGTGCGGGAGGAAATCACGCCGTGCATGGCGGTGGTGCGGGCCTCGCGCTGGACGTTTTCCAGGCGCAGGGACTTCCACAGGGAGAACATGATGAGGTAGACCACGAACGCGAAGGGCAGGCCCATCACGACGGTCGCGGACTGCACGGTGGCGATGCCGTCGATCTGCAGCAGCGCCAGGGTCAGCGCGCCCACGGTGACGGACCAGAAGATGCGCAGCCAGCGCGCGCCATCCTGGCGGTTATCGGTAATGCGGGAGGTGAAGTTGGACATCACCAGCGCGCCGGAGTCGGCCGAGGTGATGTAGAGCAGCAGGCCGATGAAGGTGGTCAAGAAGATGACGATGCCGGAGCCTGGGAACTCGTGCAGCATGTCGTAGAAGCCCTGTTCCGGCACGTTGATCGCGTTTTCGGCGAACTCGGGGTAGTCACCGGAGCGGACCATGTCCAAGGCGGTGTTACCGAAGAAGGACATCCACATCAGGATGAACAGGAACGGGAAGGTCAGGGTGCCGAAGATGAACTGGCGCAGGGTGCGGCCGCGGGAGATACGGGCCAGGAAGAGGCCGACGAAGGTTGCCCAGGCAATCCACCATGCCCAGAAGAAGAGGGTCCAGGACTGCATCCAGGTATCCACGTTGGCCTGGTCATCGGCAAAGGCGAAGGTTTCCATGGTCCAAGACGGGAACTTCGAGACGTAGTCACCGATATTGGTCACGATGGCATCGAAGAGGTAGGCGGTCTTGCCAAAGACCACGACGTAGACCATCAGCGCGATTGCCAGATAGACGTTGAGCTCGGAGAGGAAGCGAATGCCCTTATCGACGCCGGATACGGCCGACAGCGTGGCAATGGCCACCGCAATGATGATGAGGGCGGACTGCAGGCCAAGGCCCTGCTCGATGCCGAAGATGAGGTGGAAGCCATAGGACAGCTGCACCACGCCGATGCCCAGGGAGGCGGTCACGCCGAAGACGGTGCCCAGCATGGCGGCGATGTCTACCGCCGAGCCGATAGGGCCGTGCACGCGCTTGCCAATGAGCGGGTAGAGCGCGGAGCGAATAGCCAGCGGCATATTGAGGCGGTAGGCAAAGTAACCGAAGGCCATGCCCATGAGGGCATAGAGCGCCCAGCCGGTCAGGCCATAGTGGAACATCGCGTAAACCACGGCTTCCTTGGCGGCTTCCATGGTCTCGCCGTCACCCACCGGTGGCTGCATGTACATGGTCACCGGCTCGGCCACGGCGAAGAACATGAGGTCCACGCCGATGCCAGCGGCAAAGAGCATGGACGCCCAAGAGAAGGTATTGAATTTCGGCCGTGAGTGGTCTGGGCCTAAGCGGATATTGCCGGCATTGGAAAAGGCAATATAGAGCACGAAGACCACGGCGATGGTGGCGGTAAGGACATAGAACCAGCCGAGGTTGTGGCCGATCCAGCCGGTGACGCTGGCGAGGGTCTCTGCCGCGGAATCACGGCCGAGCCCGGCATAGAGCGCCATGGCGATAATGAGGACGCCGGAGATGATAAATACCGGCCAGTTTGTCTTGGGAGCAGGGACCTGATCCGCGCCTACGGCATCGCCGGTTTCAGCCTTGTAGCTGCCGACGAGGGCACGAACTTGGTAGCGCGGGCTGCGCTTCTTGGTTTCCCCGGACGGGGTTGCGAGAGAGGTGTTTTTACCCCCTTGTTGGGGGTCTTTATTTGAAGTGTGAGACTCCTCAGGATCGTGAGGGTCAAAGTTAGCCATCTACTTCTCCTATTGTTGGTTGGTTTGGGCCGAATCTTTCGCACGGGTGCCCCAAAATGCTCACAAGATCGCAGGGAGAGATAGGTGAGTGAAATGAATCATATTCGGGCGAACTATGCGCAAAGACTTCGGATTTCATCTCCAGAGACATCCATCCGGACAAGGTAAATATACATTAAGATGGGCAAACTTCTAGAGGGATGTGTACTCTGGAGATAGTGCCCGCACATAAGGCGATGTGAATAAATACAGACTTTTGTATAAATTACAATATTTTCACTTCCGGTGGGGCAATCTTGACGTGTGAAATATTTCACAGAAAGAAGGGGATTTATGGGTTTTATGGACAAGCTGACCAAGAAGCGTTCCGCTAAAAAGGTCACCGATGAAGTAAGCGACGTAGTCGTCGTTGGCGGTGGCTCCGCAGGCTCCGTCATCGCCGCACGCCTGACCGAAGACAAGAACACCCGCGTGCTGGTCCTTGAGGCTGGCCGCCCAGATTCCCTGTGGGATCTGTTCATTCACATGCCATCCGGTTTCTCTTTCCCGATTGGTGCAAAGAACTATGACTGGATGTACGAGTCCGATCCGGAGCCGGAGATGAACGGCCGCCGCGTTTACCATGCCCGCGGCAAGGTTCTCGGCGGATCTTCTTCCATCAACGGCATGATCTACCAGCGCGGTAACCCGATGGACTATGAGAAGTGGGGCCAGAACCCGGGCATGGAGAACTGGGACTTCGCCCACTGCCTGCCGTACTTCAACCGCATGGAAACCGCCGCTGCGGCTGAGCCGAACGATCCGCGCCGTGGCCACGATGGCCCGCTGTACCTCTCCCGCGGTCCGGCTACCTCCGAGCTCTTCCAGGCCCTGTTCAAGTCCGTGCAGGAGGCCGGCTACAACCTGACCAATGACGTCAACGGTTACCGCCAGGAAGGCTTCGCTCCGTTCGACCGCAATATTAAGAACGGCAAGCGTTGGTCCGCTGCTCGCGCATACCTCTACCCCAACATGGATCGCGAGAACCTCGAGATCCGCACCCGCGCGTTCACCACCAAGATCCTCTTCGAGGGCCAGAAGGCCGTCGGCGTCGAGTACGAGTGGCAGGGCGGCGTTCACCGCGTCTATGCCGAGAAGATCGTCCTGTCCGCCGGTGCCATCAATACCCCGCAGCTGCTGGAAATCTCCGGCATTGGTGACCGTGAGATTCTGGAGAAGCATGGCATCGACGTCGTCAAGCACCTGCCGGGTGTGGGCGAGAACCTGCAGGACCACCTCGAGGTCTACATTCAGTATGAGACCACCAAGTCCACCGCTTCCTCCCAGCCTTACCTGGATAAGTGGCGCTGGCCCTTCATGGGCCTGCAGTGGCTGCTGACCCACAAGGGCCCGGTTGCTACCTCCCACTTCGAGGGCGGCGGCTTCGTGCGTTCCAATGAGAACGAGGATTACCCGAACCTCATGTTCCACTTCCTGCCGATGGCCGTGCGTTACGACGGCCAGAAGGCGGACGTCAAGCACGGCTTCCAGTGGCACGTGGGCCCGATGTTCTCCGATACCAAGGGCCACGTTCACATCAAGAGCGCCGATATCCACGACAAGCCGTCCATCCTCTTCAACTACCTGAAGACCGACCAGGACCGCCGCGAGTGGGTAGAGGCCGTACGCGTTGCCCGCTCCCTGCTGGATACCAAGGCTATGGAAGAGATAGGCGCCCGCGAGTTCAGCCCGGGCCCGGATGTCCAGACCGACGAGGAGATCCTGGAGTGGGTCCGCAACGATGGCGAGACCGCGCTGCACCCATCGTGCACCGCCAAGATGGGCGCGGAGTCCGATCCTATGGCCGTGGTTAACCCAGACACCATGGGCGTGTGGGGCGTGGAAGGCCTCTACATTGCGGATGCTTCCGTCTTCCCGTCCGTGACCAACGGCAATATCTACGCCCCAACCATGATGGTGGGCGAGAAGGCTGCCGACCTCATCGCCGGCCGTACCCCGCTCGAGCCGAACCACGCCGAGTGGTACAAGGCCAAGCAGGATATGCCGCTCTACGCTGAGGGCGAAGCAGTCCGCGATCACAAGCACTCCATCCAGGGCGCTGACCACTAAGCACCCTCCCGCCGGATTGCTCTAGCGCCGCGTTTCCCATTGTGGGGCGCGGCGCTTTTGCTTGCCGACGTCCCCCTTTCCCCACCGCGCACCCCTCCGCCCGGCCAGAACCATGGTTAAATCGCCTGGCAAGGAATCAACCCCAATGGAATGAAGCTGGAATGAAGCACCAGAGTAAAGGAGGACAGTGATGCTCACCATTATCGCTGTAGTCATTAGTATCGTTTTCGCCGTTACCGTCATTAAAAAGCTCGATGACATCGATACGCACCTGAAGGAGCTGCTCGCCTCGCGCGAAGATGGCGAAACAGCGCGTTAATCGTGCGGGTGGCTAAGGAGACGGTGAACAAATTTCGAATTAACCAACTGCAAAAGGCCCATACCGACCGTGAAATGGAATTTTCCTGCGATGTAGCTTGAAGGGCTATGGCTTCGTAGACCAAGTGGTTTCCAAGCAGTAGTTCCAGTACTTCGTACGCGGGGTAGCCAACACCGCCGACTTTAAGGAAGTATCATTCCCGGATACCAGCGAAAAGAGATAGTCATTTGGCTATTAGAAAGCTTCGCTACGTGTGGTTTGACCCGTACGCAATGTCCGTGAGTGTCTAGCTCTTGATGGAGAACCTGGTGTCAGTGTCGCTGGCCGCACCTACGCCGCCGTCATGTCCGCCGACACCCTGTTCATCACCATCCCCACAGGGGTGGGTGTGGACATCCACGTGAAGATTCTGGAGAATTTCGCCGCCCACGTCGCCCCTCGTTGGGTTGGCAGGCGAACCGTGAAGGACTAGTCATCGGCTATCCCATCGACTAATTCTTGCAGGTCGCAGGACTTTCGCGTGACTGTTAGTTCAGCCCATTTTAAATAGTTCATCGCACACTGTATAGTTCAGCACATGCTGACTATTGCTTCGCGCCTCGACGTCATGAACCGGCTCGGCCGGGCCATGGCTGATCCGACGCGCTCCCGAATCCTGATAACCCTACTAGACGGTCCGAGCTACCCGGCTGTGCTCTCGCAAAGCTTGGATCTGACCCGCTCGAACGTTTCGAACCACCTGTCTTGCCTGCGCGATTGTGGCATTGTCGTCGCTGAGCCGGAGGGCCGTAAGACCCGCTACGAAATCGCCGATCCGCACCTCGCGGCAGCGCTCGAAGCGCTAGTCAACGCGACACTGGCCGTCGACGAGAATGCCCCCTGCATCGACACTGAGTGCTCGGTGCCCGGCTGCGGCGAGAAAGGAGCGGACGTATGAGTTCAGCATGTGGATGCGAACACGAACCCGCCACGGAGATCGACGAGCTCGATCGGCCATGGTGGAAGGACCCTGAGCTACTGCTGCCGATCTTCTCCGGCGTAGCCCTCATAACAGGACTGGCGCTGGACTGGTCCGACTTGGAGACGCCCGCGACGGTACTGTATTGGGTTGGGCTGCTGTTGGGCGCTTACACGTTCGCGCCTGGAGCGATCCGGAACCTTGTCACGAAGCGCAAGCTCGGCATTGGCTTGCTAATGACGATCAGCGCGGTCGGTGCGGTGATCCTCGGATTCGTCGGAGAGGCCGCGGCGCTAGCGTTCCTGTACTCGATCGCCGAGGCACTGGAAGACAAGGCGATGGACCGGGCCCAAGGCGGACTGCGGGCGCTGTTGAAGCTGGTACCGCAGACCGCGACGGTGCTGCGCGACGGCACAGCGGCCGAGGTCGAAGCGAAGGACCTCGAGGTTGGCGAGCTAATGCTCGTGCGCCCCGGGGAGCGGATCGCCACGGACGGCATCATTCGATCCGGGCGCTCCAGCCTTGACACCTCAGCGATCACCGGAGAATCCATTCCGGAGGAGGTTGCGCCCGGCGACGAAGTGCCTGCGGGAGCGATCAACTCCGCCGGGGTGCTGGAGGTCGAGACGACCGCAGCTGGAACGGACAACTCGCTGACCACACTCGTGGACCTAGTCGAGCAAGCGCAGGCGGAAAAGGGCGACCGCGCCCGGATCGCCGACCGGATTGCCCAACCCCTAGTGCCCGGGGTGATGATCCTGGCGGTGCTGGTCGGCGTTATCGGCTCGCTGCTGGGCGACCCTGAGACGTGGATCACCCGTGCGCTGGTAGTCCTGGTCGCAGCGTCGCCGTGCGCGCTGGCAATCTCCGTGCCGCTGACGGTCGTGGCCGCGATCGGCGCGGCCAGCCAGTTCGGAGTGGTTATCAAGTCCGGCGCGGCGTTCGAGCGACTCGGCGGCATCCGTCACCTGGCAGTGGACAAAACCGGAACCCTTACCCGCAATCAGCCTGAGGTTACCGGAGTGGTCCCGGTAGACGGATTCGATCGGACGCAGGTGCTTTCCTTCGCGGCAGCAGTTGAGCAGCAATCGACACACCCCCTCGCCGCAGCGATCGCGGCAGCGGGGTCCGAAGCGCCCACCGCCTCGGACATCAGCGAGGAAGCTGGGCATGGCATTGGCGGCACCGTCGAAGGCCGACGGGTGCTGGTGGGCAGCCCCCGATGGATCGACGCCGGGCCACTGAAAGCAGACGTTGAGCGCATGGAGTCCGAGGGCCAGACCTGCGTCCTGGTCACCGTTGATGACGCTCTCGCCGGGGCGATCGGGGTCCGCGACGAGTTGCGGCCCGAGGTGCCCGAAGCCGTGCAGGCCCTGCACGCCAACGACGTGGAAGTAAGCATGCTCACCGGCGACAACACTCGCACCGCCCGGGCGCTGGCTGGAATCGCCGGAATCAACGACGTGCGCGCCGAGCTGCGCCCTGAGGACAAGGCAAGCATCGTCGCCGATTTCTCCTCCAAGACGCCGACGGCGATGATCGGCGACGGCATCAATGACGCGCCGGCACTGGCGGGTGCGACGGTGGGCATAGCGATGGGAGCGACCGGCTCTGACGCCGCGATCGAGTCTGCTGACGTCGCTTTCACCGGCCACGACCTCCGGCTAATCCCGAAGGCGCTGCAGCACGCCCGCCGAGGAAGCAGGATCATCAACCAAAACATCGTGCTGTCTCTGGCCATCATCATCGTGTTGATGCCACTGGCGATCAGCGGCGTGCTGGGCTTGGCTGCCGTCGTGCTGGTTCACGAGGTCGCCGAAGTGATCGTGATCTTGAACGGCCTACGGGCTGCGCAAGCGAAGCGCTGAGGCTGCGACCGGCAAGTCTCATAAGGGTTAAACCACACGCCGAGCGGACACGCCTTGGGCCAGGTACGTCATTCGAGTTCACGGTCCGTCTCCGTGGAATCGGGATCGTACTCGGTGACCTGTCCCTTCTCGGTGCGTGTGGGCACGGGGGCTGTGGGCGAGCCACCACCCGGCACGTGCCCCAGCCGGTCAAGGGCCCCCGAGCGCTCCGCGTCTCCAGCGCAGATCGTGGAAGGATCGAACTTGCTCAGGGACCAAGCGTCACTGCCAGACTCTTTTTGTTCCGCAACTTGAATAGTTCAGCGGCCTTGATACCACGGACATCCATTCGGAGTGCTGCCGAGTCTCATCGACACAGCCCGCGACTACCTGGGCAGTGTGTTTGACAAAGGACCCCACCCTCATCAGCATTGACGAGCCCTCGCCGTTCCAGTTGCCGTAACCGACTAGATGCAGATTCTTCACCGCGGTTTCGCGGCCGCGCATGAGGTGGCGGAATAGACCGAGAGCCGAACGAAAACCAGCGCACCAGATCAGATGGTCGTGGTCGTGCTCACTAAAGCTATCGAAGATGGGGGGATGTCCCCGAGGTTCGGGCCGGAATCGCCGCCGAGCATCTGGCGGCGGCCGCGTCGGCGAACGAACAGACCGCGCTTCAACCTACCCGCCCAATAACGCGAAGCGCCATCAACGCCCCGCGTTACACGTTTAATTTGAACTCCACAGAGTGTCGGCGCAGCTTAACGTGTGCGAGATTCATTCTTGGACCCAGCCCAGTCGCTGGCGTTAACCTTGCACAAAACTACGGCGATGGTCCTGGACGGCCTTGCTGACTGAGCACCCGGCACCTCCATTACAGGCGTTCGTGCTCCCCACATCCTTCGCTCAAGCGAACTGCCATCCCGTAAACCGATGTTGTCACCCCTCCAGGACGGTAGCCTTATCAACCCAGCGAGCCAATAGACTGAAAGCCGCGAGCTGCTCCAACGCGACTTGCTCCTCACCACCGTCGTGTGGAACATGCATCCCGGGATTGCGGATAGCCGCGTACAAGCCCTCTGCAAAGGCGCGGGCGCCCCGATGCAGGTTCTCAAACGTCTTACTGCCATCATTTTCCATAAGCCGAAGGCGCGGCGCATTACGCTTCGGATCATGGAGTGAAAACGCCTCGTTGAAAAGTGCTGTTTCAGATACGTCTAGGCGGTTCAGTTTCGCTTGGGTCTCTGCATTGACGCGGATGGCAGCCTGCATCACGGTTTGATGGTAGTGCCCGTGATTCCAGTAACCCTTGCCATTTTCCCACGCCCACGGATGCAGATTGGCTGCATCTAAGTCTGGCGTGTTCTCTCCGAGCTTTTCAGCGAGTTCAGACCGACGTTCAAGCGCTGTCTTGGCCCGGGCCGCTTGACCCCTCAGCCAGCTATACTCCTTGTCCTGGACCGGGCGTCCTTGTCTCCACCCGGGAAGCACTCGGTCAAGGATCATTTCAACGACATGGGCGCGTGCCGCAGCCTCAGTCGGCGATCCACTCATAACGGTTCCAAGGTAGGCGATGCCCGGGCCCATGTCGGGGACTACCTTCGCTGTGACTTGCAGGAACGCGTCTATCTCATTGATCGCCCACTCGGGGTCCAGCTCGGCCATGCCTCCATTATGACGTATGGGGCTGACATGGCCGGAGAGAACTGGTCTGATACCCCCACCAGAAACACCCCGCATTGTTGCAAGCGCGCTGACGCGCGCCCATCATGGAAACCATGAGCGATCCCAACTTCACGATCCGCCAGATCACCTTCGACTGCCACGATCCCTCAAAGCTCGCCAAGTTTTGGTCCGCCGCAACCGGCTGCGAAATCGCCGCGGATTACGGCGATTTCGTGATGGTTGATTCGACCCCGGCGCTAGGGTTTCAGCGCGTCGAGGATCCCACGCCTGGCAAGAACCGCATGCATATCGACGTTGGCGGATCGGAGCGCGAAACCTTAGTAGAGCGTCTCAAAGGCTTGGGCGCTGCCGAACTAGACACCCACGAAGCACCGGGATTGGTGTGGACCATCATGCAGGACCCAGAGGGCAACGAGTTCTGTGTGGGCAGCCCCAAGGCCTAGCTACACATTGCACCTAAATTCAACCATGTGCTCATCGAATTTTTCAATCAGTCGCCGAACAAAATCAGCCCAATTACGGACTAGACCAAGGTTAAGCGCATCGGGCGTTGAACCTCGATGCACAATTTCACCTCGTATTTTGACCAGCTCGGAAACCTGTTTCCGCACCGCCGCGTTGGTTTTCTTCTGCCATTTGATTTCCCGCAGCGGGCAGAAACCGAGGATACTTTTGTACAGGCTTTCGACACCGCCAACGCTAGCTGTGTTGAATCCGTAACGGCCGTCCGAATCTCCTTCGATTCGCAATCGAACAAGTTCAAGTACAGCCGATCGCCACGAGTCGCCCACGAACACCCACGGATCACTACTTTGCTCAGCCACCCACGACCGTAACTTTTCCGGCAGCTCATCGGCTTTCTTATTCGTCAAAAGCCATTCAACCGTCTCGATCAGTGATTCTTCGACATAGACCTCCCACGCCGTATAGCAGAGGGATGTACCCGCGCGCAGCAACGGCCCGTAACCTGGCCCCGCGGGCTTTCCCGGCTTAGGGTCCTTCTGTGCGGGATGGTGGTCAAGAAGGGAATTGACATCCCCTAAGAGTTCTTGGGCAGCCTTTAACGCAGTCATATCCCTGACTTCCTTTACTTCTTGTTTCCAGAGGTAGTATTAAATTTAAACTCGACGGAGCGGCGAAAGAAGGCTACCTCACTCAGTTGCAAGCGATTCGAGAAGCCGAAAAGTGCGCCGCAAGGCGTTTCCTGCTCGGAAAGGCAGCCTCCGCAGGCTAGATCGTTCCGCGTCATGAAGAGCTAGCACCGCCGAAGCTCCCCTCAAGTCAGATTCGGACTCATTCTCACAGTCAGTCGCGGAACGAAAACCAACTTAGTACGGTCCCGACTGCAACTAAAACTGTTCCTGCCGAAACTAAATACCATCTTCTAACCGCTGGCGAAGCACGACTTCCTCTTCATCGCTGAGCCCAGCGAGTCTTTCCCCCTGCTGTTCTTCTTCGAATCGCAGCGCATCCGCCAATGTTTCTTTCAACGGGCGAATCTGCAGGCCAGCTTCGTAGGCTGTGGCGCAATCGAGTAGCGCGATGTTGCGAAACTGTTCACCTGGTACCCACAACGGCAACGATTTTGGGCCCATCCACGGGGTTACATCATTAGCGAGAAGCAGTTCATCAGAGCAAGGTCGCTCCGTAGCCTCCGATGCGGTTAACTCACGCGAAATCTTGAACACATCGGACAAGGAAGTAGCAAACCCCGTAGCGTTAAAGGTTCCGAAAGTCCCAACTTCTGCAGACTCAACTATCCAGCCTGCAAGGTCTTTCACATCAATCATAGCGACGGGAAACGCCGGGTCTGGGACGATCACGTTCTCACCCGTGGGATGCGCGAAGCGCCACGGATAGTAACCACTGCGCCCTGTTTCGTCGCCGTAGCCGGCGATCAGACCGGGTCGAACTACCATTACCGACCTATTTATGTTGCGATAAATCGTTTCGCAAGCAGACTTTGCGGCCGGGTACTGCCCCATGTTCTCCATGTAGTCAATTTCAAGCGGAGTGACTACGGAATCAGACTCGGAAGAAATACTTCCTTGGTCCTCATATACGCTGCTCGAAGACACAAATATACGATGCTTGGCCTGGAGTTTCGTCGCCGCATCCCGCGCATGCTTCGGCTGACCCGTCAGATCCACAATGGTGTCCCAAGTTTTCCCCGCAACCTCATCGTACGCACCGTCACGGTCACGGTCTGAACTCACAAATTCGGCTCCGTTGGGAACCTTCCCGTTACCCCGCGCGAGGCAAGTAACTTGATGCCCTCGGTCGATTGCTGCCGCCGCAATGTGTCCTCCAAGGAAACCGGTACCACCGAGCAATAAAAAGTTCATGTCACTAGTTGTACACGAAACCTTCTCACACGTGACCAGTCCTAATCCCAGCGCATCCAAGCTGGAATAAGATGTCAGAGCAGGATTACCCCACCATCTGCCAGAGCTTCTTATTCGGCTAACCTACACATTGAACTTGAATTCAACCGCGTTCCATAGCCGAATAACCTCTTGCCTGGCACTCCTCCAGCGGCCAGCATGAAGGCATGGACATCGAACGCATCGTCCCCAACCTCACGGTGGCAGACCTCCGCAGAAGCGTCGACGAACACGCTGCGGTCCTCGGTCTCGAGGTGGTCATGGATCACGGCTGGATCGTCACACTCGCCGATTCCAGAGGCTGTCAGCTGAATCTCCTCGCGAAAGATGCCACAGACCGCGAGAATCCCGATGTCTCAGTCTTCGTCAGCGATGTCGAAGCCGCCTACGGTCGCGCTGTCGAGGCAGGTTGCGAGATCGTGCACCCTCTCACGACCGAAGAGTGGGGCGTAACGCGCTTCTTCTACCGCGACGGATCAGGCAACGTCATCAATGTCGGCATGCATTCTCACTGAGCATCGTCGTCGTACGAAGGCGACTAATCGTAGTCACGCGACGCGCAACGCAGTGATCGCGGCGACCTGCGGATGGACTTTAAATTAGCGCCCCAGATCCCCTGCCACACAGCGCTGATCACCAGCCTCGTCCGCACGCTCCTGCCCGGGGTGGCCACCGAGGTCGCCCTAATTCGGTGGCCACCGATGGCTTCACCACCGAGGCCGATGTCGAGGCCTTCGACTGCCTCGGCGCTACGGCCGTCTTTTGCGCTCCTCGAGGATCGCGAGACATGGGAGGGCAAGCATGCCCAGGACGACCGGGGTCTGACCACGCGCGGGAACGTGAGCGCCCCGGCTCAAGAACGTCCTCGGGCGGGCCAGTCTCAAGACCCCGTCCGAGCTGGGCCGTCGCCGACGACACGTACAGGATACGCAGAGGGAGGACAGGCTTCTTGGGAAGCGCTGGACGGCATCAAGTAGGCCGGCGAGCGCGTCTCCGCATGGAGCACGCCCAAGCTTGCCGTCATTGGCTTCCCCAAGGACCCTCCCGGAGGCAGGCTGTGCCCCGCACGGGTTCCCGGGGGACATGACGATCTTCCTCGACGGCACGCCCGAGCCTCTCGCCGTCTTCCTCTACGCCGGCACAGGCCGTGTTACGGCTTTACCGAGACAGCAGCACCGCGCCGCCGCGCAGCAGTGCTTGCCATCAGCAACGCTGAACCGAGCACAGGAGCGCTGAGCTTGGCCTGCTGACAACCCCGTGCATCATCGCCGCGACAAGCAGTCCAGATGCCGCCGCACCAGCATCCGTGCCCGCGCGAGCGGCATCCGCTGAGGTTCCGCGGCTCGCGCGACGGCGATGCCGTCGAGAACAGCGAGGAGATGAGACGCCTTGTCTACCGGATTGAGCGTGGGGTACAGCTCAGCGATGACATCTGCGAGATGCTCCTCCGTTCGGGACCACGCCACGGCGAAGGCATCGGCCACGGGCCCGGGCCGCGTCGCCTTCGCCGCGTACCAGAGCCACACGGTGGACGCCGTCGTATCGTCCCCGGTCCCCTCCGGTGGCGGTGACGCGTTCGCCAAGAGCTCGCAGAAGGCGACGAATGCCGCGAACGTTCCGCCCTCGACGAGAGCTCGGTGGGTGAGGGCATCAGCGCGTGCCGTGAACTGTTCCGTCACGTACTCAGACGCCGCGACGAGCAGTGCATTCTTCGTCGCGTAATGATGCTGAACCGCGCCGATGGAGACCCCGGCCTCCGACGCCACCTTGCGCACCGACAACCCATCCAAGCCATCCCGCACGAGGACGTGCACCGCCGCATCCACCACGAGCTGGGCGCCGACTGCCTGTGCACGTCGAACACGTCGACGATCGCTGCTAGCATCTACCATACGATTGTATTCTAGAGGAGGCTCGTATGAAGCGGTACCGCGTCGGCGCGATGGCCTGGGCGCTCAGCGCACTGGTGATTCCGATTCAGTTGTTCGTGGCGCTGGGCTGGCCAAATCGCTACTCGCTCTCTCGCAACACCATCAGTGATCTCGGTGTGACCGCCTGCGGGGAGTACTCCGAACTCGGTCAGCAGATACGTCAGGTGTGCTCGCCGGAACACGCGGTCTTCAACATCGGCATGGTCGCTTCCGGGGCTCTGGTCCTGCTCGGCGCGGTTGTCCTGCATGGATACTGGGCTCGGCTCGCCGGCCAGGCCGGAACCATCCTGATGGCGATCGCCGGAGCCTCGGTCATCGGCGTCGGCCTTTTCCCCTGGGACGTGTCGCCCGCAGCCCACGACGGCTTCGCCCTGCTTCAAGCCGCCGCGCAGTGGATCGCCATGGTGCTCATCGCCGTCGCCGCCGGGCCGGGCAGTTTCCGGAAGGTCACGGCCGCGGTCGTGATCCTCTCCGTCGCAAGCTTCATCATGTTCGTCGCAGCACTGGATGGGTACGATATGCCTTGGATCGGGCTCGGCGGTGCCGAGCGGCTCTCCTTCGACTCGCTGACGCTCTGGACCGCGCTGACCGGCGTTGCGCTCGTGAGGGCTCACAAGCCGTCCGCTCAGGGGCGGGAGCGGGCCTCTCTGCGACGGCCATGCGACAGCACTGCTGTCTCGATGCGTGGGCCCTGCACTGAGAACCGGACATGAGCTTTCGGCTACACGTTAAACTTGAACTCCACTTGGTTCAAGTCATCCGCGTGGCCCCGCGGTCCACCCGCGCCGGGTTGATGTGCGCGTTGGGGGTGTGCAGCGGCACGGTCTTTTGGGTGACTGCGTCCTTGGCCGGCCTCTCTGCGGTGATTGCCGCGCGGCCGAGCGTGCTGGGTGCGCTGCAACTTATTGGCGGGCTTTTTCTTATCTATATGGGTGTGTCCTCGATTCGTTCCGGTTTTGCCTCCCGCCGCGCGCCCACCGTGGTGGTGGGCACCGAGGATTACACGGAACAGGCCATCGCGGCCGGCAGCATCGATAACATGACCGGGTGGCGCGCTTATAAGCTCGGCGTGGTTACAAACCTGTCCAATCCGAAGGCGCTCGTCTTCTTCGGCGCGGTTTTCGCGCAGTTTATTCGCCCCGATATGTCGTCCACCTGGACCGTTGCGGTGGCGGTCATCCTCGTGGCGATGTCGTTGACCTGGTTTTCTACCTTTGCACTCATTGTGCGCGCGGCATCGCGCTGGATTGCGCACCACTCCGCGGCCATTGACATTGTTTCGGGACTCATCTTTGCGGTGCTGGGCCTCGTGATGGCCGTTGAGGGTGCACTCGAGCTCCTCGGCTAGCACGGCCAGAGAGTTTCCTATTGGAAGATAGATTGAGAAGCTACCGAAATCACATTAATTACCTGTTTCGCTGCAGGTGAGAGACTTCTTATAGTGGCATGCGTTAATCTAATCGCATGCGAGTATGGAGGTGTTAGGTGGCTATTAGCGCCCTGGTGACCTTAATGGGTGTGTGGTTCGCGGCGATGGCCTCGCCGGGCCCAGACGTGGTGCAGATTATTCGCTTGGGCGCGCGCTCCACGCGCGCGGCGGTATGGGCGGCACTTGGTAGCACTACCGGCCTTACCATCTGGACCGTGGCTTCCTTGGCGGGGCTTTCCGCATTGATTTCCGCGCATCCTGGGATCCTCGTGGCGCTGCAAGTCCTTGGCGGCTGTTACCTATTGTGGATGGCCTATACCGCCATTACCGGTGGCATCAAGGAGCGCCGTGCGCCCGCAACCGTGGTGGGGACCGAAACCCGCGCCCCGCAGCCGCGCGGGTTTACGCCGGACGGCATCATTAAGGCCGGCACCGCTTATCGCATGGGGTTCATCTGCGATCTCTCGAACCCCAAGGTGGTCATCTTCTTCGGCGCTATCTTTGCCAATTTCATCGACCCCGGCATGGGAATCGTCGCCAACCTGCTGGTGGGCGCCGTCCTGATCCTGGAAAGCCTCGTGCTCTTCGTGGGCGTGGCCTTGAGCACTCGCGCGGTCTCGAAGTGGATGGCTAAGAATTCCGCTTGGGTGGATATTGTCAGCGGCGTGGTCTTCTTGCTGCTGGGCGTGGTCATCCTATTTGAAGGAATACGTGGGCTTATAGCCATGTAATCTGGGGCCATGATTTTTACCACTACTAGTACCGTTGATGGCTACGAGATCACGGACTATATCCGCATCATCGCCGGGGAAACCGTCATCGGTATTAATATGCTGAAGGATTTCGGGGCATCCCTCCGCAATATCACCGGTGGACGCTCCGCCGGATATGAGAGCGAGGCCATCAAGGCGCGCGAGGCGGCACTCGATGAGCTGTGGCGCCGCGGGCAGGAACTCGGTGCCGACGGCGTGGTGGGCATCGCCTTTGATTATTCGCCCATGGGCACCTCGAATGACATGTTGATGGTCACGGCCACCGGCACGGCGGTGAAGCTGCGCGCCCGTGATTAAGGTAGGCAAGAAAGCACTGGCCCTATGCGCCGGCTTATGCGCGGCGGCTGGGCTGATGGCAGGGTGCGAGGAAGAACCGCCGCGGCCGGGCAGCGTGCCGAATGAATCGCAAGGCGCGGCCGATGGCTATATCACCACGCTGCCGGATCAGGGCACAACGGCTAATGGCCGCTACCAGATCATTAACCTGCAAAATCATCGCAGTTTTGTGGTGCACGTGCCGTTTAATGCGGATAAGCACCACCGCCTGCCCGTGGTCGTGGCGATGCACGGCTATGAGATGGACGCCGGCAATATGTTCAAAGGCACCGACCTCTCCCAGGGCGATGCCATCACGGTGTTCGTCCAAGGCGCGGGGAAGGCGTGGGCGCCGGCACCGTATGCGGTAACCAGCTTGGACGATGACCTCAAATACGTCGATGACACGATCGATTTCGTTCGCCGCCACTATCCGGCTTCTGAGACCACCTATGGCGTGGGCTTTTCCAATGGTGGCGGATTCGTCCGCGCGGTGACTTGCAAGCGGCCGGGACTATTTGATGCGGTGGCTACGGTTTCGGCGGCCAAGTATGACCGCGTGGAAAAAGACTGCGCCAGCGAGCCCACCGATTACCTGGATATTCACGGCACGGAGGACGTGCTTATGAAATACGGTGGCGGGCACCAGCACGGTGCGCACTACCGCTCGGTGAAGCAATCGCTACGCGGAATCGCGAGGGAGAATGGCTGCAATCCGTTTCCAAAGAGGCGTCGGAAAGAAGCGGTGGAGCACTTTACCTGGCGGGTATGTGATGCGCGCACCGAGCAGTACACCATCCACGGTGGCACGCACACGTGGAACGGCGGGGCCACGGACCATTCCGGTTTGGTGAAAGCGGAGTGGACCACCGATACGGTGCTGGACTTCTTCCATATCGCCCACCCGTAGCGATAGCCGCGCGCGGGCTGGGTAAGCTGGGCGGCATGCTAGACATTCCTATCAATGGCGACTCCATCAAATTGGGTCAGTTCATCAAGCTGGCCAGCTTGGTGGCTACCGGCGGCGAGGCCAAAGAGCTCATCGCAGAAGGCGTAGTTACGGTCAATGGCGAGCCCGAGACGCGCCGGGGCGCCACGCTCCACCCAGGCGATGAGGTGTGCATCGAGGACGCCTGCGCGCGCGTGGGCGAGCCGGACGATGACGATGATTACTTCGATGAAGCCACGGCCGACGATGACTTTGATCCGGAAAAGTGGAGGAATATGTAGATGCCAGCATTCGAAGCTGAAGTGGGCATGCCCTACTGGATCGACCTGACCACCTCGGACCCGCGCAAGTCCGCGCACTTCTATGAGCAGGTGCTGGGCTGGGAAATCTCCGCCGAGTCCGGCGAAGAAAATCCCTACCAGATGGCGCGCCTGCAGGGTCTGCCCATCGCCGGGCTCATCCCGCAGCCGGAGGAGGCGCCCATGCCGGATACATGGGTGACCTACTTCCTGTCCAAGGACATCGAGGGCGATTGCCAGCGCGCACAGAACCTCGGCGGGCGCATCCTGGTGGAGCCGCAGCAGGTGCAGCTGGGGCACATGGCCCTGCTTGCCGACGCCGCCGGCGGCATGTTCGGCCTCATCCAACCCGCCGGCCCAGAACACTTTGTCGCTGCCGGCGAGCCCGGCACCCCGGTATGGCACGAGCTCACCGCAACCTCGGGCTTCCAGAGCGCGATGGATTTTTATGGCGAGCTATTCAACTGGGAAATCCGCGCCATGCAGTCCGAGGATGAGAACTTCATTTACGCCACTGCAGAAGAAGACGGCGCGCCGTTTGCCGGCCTGTGGAACGCTGAGGGGCAGTTCCCGCCGCAGGTGCCAAGCTTCTGGCAGACCTATTTGGGCGTGCGCGATATCGACGCCGCTGCGAAAAAGGTCGTGGAATTAGGCGGCGAGGTCATCCGCGAACCGTGGGATTCGCCCTTTGGCCGCATGTGCCTTTTGGCCGATTCCACCGGTGCAACCATAACCCTCACCGAGGTCGAAGACGCCCCCGAAGAAGAGCCCACCGAGTCGGATGACGTGCTGGGACTCGACCCGCAATAATTGCGATGAGTGAGTCGCCTCTGGTCAAGCGCGTATTAGCAGTCGTTGCCGTAATCCCACCCGGCAACGTCACCTCTTATGGCGAGGTGGCCAAGGTGGCTGGCTGCGGTGCGCGCAACGTCGGCACCGTGTTAAAGCGCCACGGTGCCGGTGCCACTACCGCTTGGTGGCGCGTTGTCCGCGCCGATGGCGCCTCCCACGATCCCGCCCGCGCCGCGGAGTTCTGGGATCGCGAGGCCATCGCGCACGCCAACGGCCGCGTTAAAATGCACGAGCACGGAATCGACGCCCGCGAATTACAGGAGTTGATGGAGTGAGGGCCTGGGGCATTCTTTTTCTTGCGATTGCTAGCGAGGTCGTGGGCACCGTCGCGCTGAAATACGCCGTGGACCATTTCTGGATCTATGGCGTGGCCGCTTTTTGCTTCATCCTTGCCTTCGTGCTGCTGCACCGCGTGATGCAAGAAGGCGTCAACGTGGGCGTGGCCTACGGTCTCTGGGCATCCGGCGGGGTCATTTCCACTGCTCTGCTTTCCGCTGCGCTATTTGGCGAGCCGCTCGGCGTGGTAAAACTCGCCGGCATTGCGCTCATTATGGGCGGCGTATTCTGCGTGGAAATGGGCGCGAAACCAGACGAGGATCAAGACCATACTGTGGAGGTGGCGCCGCAATGATCTGGTTCCTCCTTTTCCTCGCCACCGCCATTGAGGTCACAGGCACGCTGTGCCTGCGCATGTCCGCGGTAACCGGCCGCCGCTTCTGGGGGGCGCTCGTTGCCCTGTGCTATGTCTCTGCCTACGGCTTCTTGGCGCTCGTGCTCAAGGCCGGCATGGATCTGGGTGTGGCCTACGGCATCTGGGCAGCCACCGGTGTTGCCCTGACCGCCATTGCCTCCTACCTCCTATTCAAGGAGCCATTTACCTGGCTGAAATCCCTCGGCGTGGTGCTCATTGTCGGGGGAGTCCTGCTCGTAGAAGCCGGGGCATAGCACTGACAAAACAAGCACGTTTCGTCTCTCACGGAGCATGAAAAGGGCGAAACGTGCTTGTTTTGTATGAAGGCGGCGAGATTTAGCGGATGTAGGCGAGGGCGTCGTCGGCAGTGCTGTGGCTATAGCTCTCATCGGACCTGGCGAGCTTATTGCCGCGCAGCACCAGCCATATGCTCAGCGGGTAGAGGATAAGCGCTACCGTGACGGCCTGGATGATGGCGGCGACCTCGGAATCGTGCAGGTAGTTCCAGCAAAAGTGGAGGAGGAACGCGGCGGCGAGGCAGCCGAGAAAGACACCGATGCGCCACCACAGCGGCTTGGCCGCGGCATAGAGCGCCCAGCCGATGCCCCAGCCGGCCAGCGCGGTGAGCAAGACGTGCAGACCAGGGCCGGCGATAAGCCGTAGGCCCCACATCTCAAATAGGCCCTGAATATCGCTATCGGGGTGCATCGTGGCGCCCATGGCGCCGTAGAGGATATTCTCGCAAGCCTCGAAACCAAGGCCCACCACTGCGCCCACCATCCAGCCATGCCACGGGCGGTTGAGTTGGCGGAAGGACATGAGCACGAAGATAACGCCGGTGGCCTTAGAAATTTCCTCTGGGTAGGCGCCGCTCCAAGACATCATGGCATCGACCCAGCCGGTGCCGATGGCGAGCTGCATGACAGGACCGGAGCTGATAAGCGCTAAGGCTACGGCCACACCGCCGCCCCAAAGGAAAGCCAGTAGAGCCCACAAACGCGCCGGGCGTGCCCACATGGGGCTGCGTTGCAGCAGGTAGATGACCAGTGCTACGAGCACGGCGGCGATGAGCAGGCTGAGCAGGCCCATCAGGGGAGAGATTAAAAATGTGCTCAACGTCTGGACCAAGAATGCAATGAGGCCAACACCGGAGAGGATCCACAGCGTGGTGCGAAAGAGCTTGGACATCTAGTACATCAACTCCCCGGAGAAGTCAGCGAATTCTGCATCAGCATCGGCGGGTAATTCCTCTTGGCCGAAGGCATGCCAGATGCGCGAGGTGGTGGCCCGGGCCTGATCGCCCTTTCCGGTCACGGTGACCACCCAATCTTTGTTTTCGTCTTCGCCGGTGCCGTCGAGGGAGAGGGCGGCGGTGGAGGAGGGGGCGTCGGCAAGCAGGAGCGCTCCATTCGTGCCGTCAAAGGTAGGGGCGTCGGCCGGCAGGGAAGCCATGGCGAGGGCGCGGACCATGCGGCGCAAGGTGGTGGCATCGTCCTTGGCGTCCTCGGTGAGGGTGGCCTGTACGCTGACATCGCCGCAGATCCAGCCGATGCTGGCGAGGGATTCATAATCTCGCTCGCAGTAGAGATCGGGAACGTCAATCTCCCAGTCCTGGCTGGGCTCGGTCAGGGTGACTTGCTCGACGTCCGCGGAGGAATCCGCCAGCGCCGCCTGCACAATTGTGGGCAGAGCGAGAACCACCGCCACGAACGCAATAACGGCGAGGAAAAGGCGCCGCGGATGCGCTGGAGGAAAGCGATAAAATTCCATAGCCCACACCTTATCTTGCTGCTTTGACCTAGAGTGGCAAGCATGAAAGATCTTTATCAACTAGTCAATGGACCCTGGCTGGAAAGCCACGTCATTCCCGATGATCGCGGCGTGGATGGCACCTTCCACGCGCTGCGCGATGAGGCGGAGGAACTCGTGCACGAGATCGTGGACAAGGACACCGGCCGCCCAGGCAAGCTCTATGCCTCCTTTATGGATACCGAGGGAGTCAACGCGGCCGGCATGGCTCCATTGGACGCGGATCTGGACCGCCTGAGCGCAGCCGACCCGGAAGAACTGGCGCAGCGCCTGGGTGAACTTGAGCGCACCGGCGTCGGCTCCCCGGTGACCTTCTGGGTATCCAAGGACTCCGGTTCCGAGGACGCCATTGCTTATGTCATCCAATCCGGCCTGGGCCTGCCGGATGAGGCTTATTACCGCGAGGAAGCCCACGCGGAAACGCTGAGCGCTTACGAAAAGCACGTGGCCGAGATGCTGGAATTCCTCGACCCAGCCCGCCTCTTTGGCCTGGGCGCCGAGGTAGCCGCCCAACGCATCGTCAGCTTGGAAAAGGAGCTGGCCGCTGGCCATTGGGACGTGGTCTCCACCCGCGATGCGGTTAAGACCTATAACCCCTGCGAATTTAGCGAGCTGCCCACCATGACCCGCGCTCTGCTCTCTGGCGGCAACCTGCCAGAGCACCGCGTGGTCAATATGATGCCGTCCTACCTCGAGCACTTCGAGAGCCTCTTTACCACCGCGCGCATGGCCGATTGGCAGCTGTGGGCCACCTGGCACATCCTGCGCTCCCGCGCGGCCATGTTGCCGGAGGAAGTAGGCGCGAAGAACTTCGAGTTCTATGGCACCAAGCTCTCCGGCGCTACCCAGCAGCGCGACCGCTGGAAGCGCGCCGTGGGCTTAGCCGAGTCCCTCGTGGGCGAAGAGATTGGCCAGGTATTTGTGGATAAGCACTTCCCGGCCTCTTCCAAGCGCGAGATGGATGAGCTGGTGGACTACCTCATCGCCGCCTACCGTGAGCGCATTTCCCAGCTGGAGTGGATGACCCCAGCCACCCGGGAGCGCGCGCTGGAAAAGCTTTCCCAGTTCAAGGCCAAGATTGGCTTCCCGGACTCCTGGCGCGATTACTCCGGGCTCGAGGTCTCTGGCAAGGGCGCGGACCTGCTGGCTAATGCCCGCGCCGGCTCCGCCTTCTCCCATGACTTTGAGCTGGCCAAGATTGGCAAGCCGGCCGACCGCGATGAATGGGTGACCACCCCGCAGACGGTCAACGCCTTCTATAACCCGGTGGTCAATGACATCACCTTCCCGGCCGCCATCCTGCGCCCGCCGTTTTATAACCCGGAGGCCGATGCCGCAGAAAACTTCGGCGCCATCGGTGCCGTCATCGGCCATGAGATCGGACATGGCTTCGATGACCAGGGCTCGCAATTTGATGGCCAGGGCAACCTGAACTCCTGGTGGTCCGAGGAGGACCGCACGGCCTTTGACAAGCTCACCGCCAAGCTGGTGGAGCAGTTCAATGGCCAGGTACCGACGGTGCTCAAGGAGGCCGGCATCGACTCCACCGGTGTCAACGGCAGCTTCACCCTGGGCGAGAATATCGGTGACTTGGGCGGTTTGGGTATCGCTGTGGTGGCTTTCAAGAACTACTGCGCCGATAAGGGCATTGACCTGCAGGGCAAGGAGGAGAAGTTCGAGGCAGACGGCGCCGAGCCGGAGTTGGCCGAGCACACCTACACCGGCCTGCAGCGCTTTTTCCTATCCTGGGCCCGCGTGTGGCGCACCGCCATCCGCCCGGAGATGGCCACCCAGTACCTGGCCATTGACCCGCACTCGCCGGCGGAGTTCCGCTGCAACCTCATCGCTGCCAATATCGCGGAGTTCTACGAGTCCTTTGACGTAGCGGAGGATTCCGCCATGTACATTGCGCCAGAGGATCGCGTCACCATCTGGTAGCCCTTTTAGCCGGTAGGCGGTGCGCGTAGGCTCGGTGGCATGACTAACGCAGATGCTAACCAGGACCCGCACCGCCCGCTGGAGCCCGGCCAGGAATGGCACATCGGCGGCCAAGACCGCCAGATGGAGGAGAAGGAACAGCTCGAGCAGCTTGTTGCCTATATCGACGCCCACTATGACACCCCGGATTTTCGCCCGCCGTGGGCCGGGGGCGGCTCCCCTGAGGCGGACCAATATTGCGCGCTCTTGCCGGATCGCATTACCCATGCGGCAATGATGGTGCTCGGTACTGCGGTGGATCATGCGCTGCCAGGTACTGCGTACACGGAAGGCATTAGCGTAGAAGAGTCCGAGGTGGGTGCCATTTTCCGGCCCAGCACGCCCACCGGCCGGTGGGCGGTGTCGCTGCATTCGGGCGGCTGGTGGCGCGGCGGTGGCCAAGCGCTGGAGATGCAGTGGCGCCCCGAGGTAGCCGCCGCCGCGCAGCTATCCGGCACCACCATCATTGACGTGGATTATCCCCTCGCCCCCGAGCACACCGTGGCGGAGATGGTCACTGCCGTGCAGCAAGCCATCGACTATGCCCGCGAGCAGGGTGCTTCTAGCGTTACTACCTGGGGTTATTCCTCCGGCGGGGCGCTGGCGGTGCTGGCGCCTGCCGACGCCCTCCTGCTCACCTTCCCCGATTTCGATGCCCTGGCAAACCTGCCGGAGGACCTGCGCGCCGGATACGGCATCCCAGCGGACCTATTTGAGCTTGGTCCGCACACTTTCGTGCAGACCGCCACCGAGGATGAGATTGCCGCGCGCGTTTCCGTGCCCGGTGCCGCGGCGCGCGATTATGTTTCCACCCACCGTGTGTCCACCCCGGCGGTGGCGCGGCAGCGCGTGCGGGATGCGGCGGCGTTCCTGGCAGGCGAGCTAGAAAAATAAGAGGTTCCTGGCGGTTCCATACTAAAAGGGAACTAGTTTCAACAAGGGTGCGACTAGTTCCGCATGACTATATCCACCCATGGCGCGCTATCGCGCCTGCATAAACTCGCCGGCGTTATCATCGCGCCCTTCCTCATAGTCGCAGCGTTAAGCGGCTTTCTCTACGCCTTGGCACCCACCTTTGAACCGTGGATTTATCACGATGAGGTAACCGCCACGGCGCCAGGCAACCCACGCAGCCTAGACGAGCAGATTGCCGCCGCCCAGCGCCAGCACCCGGACGGGGACGTGGTTCGAGTCGAGCCTTCCGAAGACCCGCAGGAGACCACCCGCGTGCTTTTCGACGACCCCACCGCCCCCAACTCCAGCTATACCCATGCCGTCTTTGTAGACCCGGTGGATCTACACATCACTGGTGAACTACAACAATATGGCGGCTCGCGGGCGCTACCTTTCCGCACGTGGGCATCTAATGGTCACCGCACTTTGTGGCTAGGCGAGCCGGGCCGCCTCTATGCCGAACTTGCGGCCTCGTGGCTCGGTGCGCTGAGCATCCTTGGTCTTTACCTGTGGCTTAAGCGTAAGCAGAAGAATAGAAAGCGGCTTTCCAAGCCGCTGACGTTGCATGCCCGCGTGGGCACTTGGTTGCTGCCAGGCTTTCTCTTCCTGACCGTCACCGGCCTGACGTGGTCGCTGGTGGCGGGTACCGCGATTGGCAAGGTGCGCGAGGAATTGAATTGGAAGGAGCCGTCCGTGGCAACCTCCGTTGCGGAAGTGGGCGCTAGCACTGAGACGGGGGAGCATTCCGGCCACGCTGGTCACAAGGGCCATGCGAGCCATGCGGGACACGAGGGCGCTGCGAAACTTGTCGGGGCCCAAACCGCATTGTCGGCAGCACGCAGCCAAGGCTTGACCGGGGTTCTGGAGATGACCCCACCGGAAAAGCCAGGTGATGCGTGGGGCGTGCGCGAGGCTCGTGCGGCCTTTAAGCTGCGCAGTGATGCCGTAGCAGTGACTCCGAACGGGGAGGTTATCGACCGCATCAATTCCGCCGACTGGCCGCTTGCCGCACAGCTAACCTCGTGGCTCATCCAGCTGCACATGGGGACGCTTTTTGGCATCTATAGCCAGATCGCCTTGGCGGCGCTGGCCTTGGGATTGCTCGTGGTGAGTATCGCGGGTCTGCGGATGTGGTGGATAAAGCCGCGCCGCGGCCTGCCCGAGCTAAAAATTACCCCCGCCGTGCTGGCGGGGGTGATGGCCTATTCGATCATCGCGCCGCTCTTTGGCGCCTCGCTTGTGATCTTTTTCCTAGGCGATTGGGTTGTGCGGCGGTTGCGCGCCCCGCAGCGGGGCCGAGGCGCTGCCGCAGGTGAGACTATTCCTCGCCCTCGGGGCGAATCTTCATCTCGGAGTCTTTCCACAGACCGGAACGGGTAACGTCCTCATAATCGATCTCGGCGGGGACTGGGGCATTGCCCTGTGAATCGGTACGCAGCTCGTACTTTTCAATGGCACCCCAATCGCGGGCCCAGTCATTATTGAGGTAGCTCGGGATCTCATAGGAGTAGTTGACCGCCTCCGCGGTGGACATGGCGCCACCACCGGAGAAGGACTGGAAGTCCGTTAGCGAGGTCTGCGCCGAGGAATCCGGCAGGACGCGGTACTCCGGGATTTCCGTCACACCGGCAAAGTGGTCGAAGGTGCGCTGACATGGGAACTGCAGGGCTACGGCCCAGTCCAGCAGCGCCGGGGTGTCCTTGGAGAACTGGTTATTGATGGTATCCAGCTCCGGTACGCGCGGCGGGGTAAAGGCCAGCCAATCTTCCTCATCGGTGGAATCATCCGTGGCTACCAGGCGCACCACGTTGGCGTCTTGCGGCAGCTTATCCAGCGGCAGGCGCAGGTTGCGC
Source organism: Corynebacterium sp. c3Ub_189 (assembly GCF_039907195.1). Taxonomy (NCBI): domain Bacteria; kingdom Bacillati; phylum Actinomycetota; class Actinomycetes; order Mycobacteriales; family Corynebacteriaceae; genus Corynebacterium; species Corynebacterium sp. c3Ub_189. The sequence continues at coordinate 29,435 of NZ_JASBOF010000018.1, forward strand.
CACTTCGGCGTGGCGCCGACGGCGGAGAGTTCTTCCTCGCCGGTATTGGTGACCTTGCCGGAGTCATCGATGGTGCCGTACTCGAGGCGAAGCTCCATGCCTTCTTGCTCCACCCCGTTGACATCGTGGTGGTAGATATTGCCGGCTGCGGACACGGCGAGAACCGGGGTATTGTCCTTGGCCTCTGGCAGGTTGTACCACTTGGTGGTTACTTCAGAGGTGGAGTCTTGGCCCTCGTTATAGGAACCGAGCACCGGCACCTTGGTGTAGTCCAGGTTGAATGGCAGGTGCATGGTGGAGCCATTGACGCCCTGGGTGCCGCGCACGCCGCCCTCAGAGGTATTGGTGGTTTCCTTGGACTTCTTGTCCTTCTTATCCTTCGACTCCTGGGAATCGGCAGAATCGCTCGCGCCGCCGGATTCAGCATCCGCGCCGGAGGTAGCGGTCTCGGCGCTATCGGAGGAGGAATCGCTAGAGCCATCCGCGATGGCACCCACGGAGGCGGAGTTTTGGTTTTCCGGCTCGATGGATTCCGGGATGAAGTTCGGGTCGAAGCCAGTGTGGGTTTCGTCCTCATCCACCAGGGAATCGCCCAAGTCGCCGTCCACCGGGGTCAGGAAGGAGTCATTGGTATTGGTCTCCACCATGGTCTGATCCGCCAGCGCGCAGGTATTGCCGCGCAGAGAAGCCAGGTTGCCCTTGCCCACGGAGTAGGAATCCGCCTGGGAGACGGTGGCCTTAGCAAAGGAAGCACAAGAAAGGGCTACCACGATGGCGCAGGCCAGGGCGATGGGCGCGGACATGATGCCGGCCGAACGCGAGACCTTGGCGGCGGCATTCTTTTCAAACTCCGCGAGTGCTCCCGCCTCTTCCGCCTGGGACTTGCGGTAGCTATGGCGCAGGGACTGCACCACGCCGATGGCGAAAATGATGAGGGCGATGGCGAGCAGCACCTTATTGGCCTCGATGGCCTTGAGCTGCACCGTGCGATCCCACCACGGAATGCCAAAGGAGGATACGTACCACCAGGCGTTCCAGCCGGCGAAGGAGATGGCGAGCAAGAAGACCACCGCGGCGATGGCGAAGGTGCGAGCGCGCGGCGAACGCAGCGCAAACTGAGAGAGCACCACGGCACCGAGGGCGGCGATGACACCGGCCACGCCGGCGTAGATGCCAAAGTGGTGGGTCCACTTGGTGGGGGTGAACATGAGGAAGAACATGGACAGCGCCACGATGATGAGCAGGCGCTGGGTCGGGCCGACGGCAGCACCAACGACGCGGCGGTCCTTGATAAAGGCCGCCACGATGAGCACCAGGCAGAAGAGCATGGTGAAGACCGCGAAGCGGCGGGTCAGCGAGCCATCCACGGATTCCTGGAAAAGGGTGGAGTAGCGCGCGTACTCGGCGTACCACGGCAGGGAGGGGCCGACCTCGGAGCGCACGCGAGTGGATTCCAGCACGGTAGACAGCGTCTGGTCACCAAAGGCGGCGACCATGATGGCGGTGCCAGCGCTCAGGAACGGCGCAATGAGCGAAAGCCAGCCGAGGGCGCCACCGCCCATGGACGGTACGCGCTCGGCCATGGCACGGAAGAGGTGCGGCAGGCTAACCAGGAAGACGCCCACGGCAAAAAGGCCGGTGGGGCCGGCGGCCAAGGTGATGGTTGCGGCGATGGTGCCCACGGCCGCCGGAAGCAGGCGGCGGGTGGCAATGGCGCGCTCGAAGGAAGCCCAGGTAAACATCACACCGAGCGCCACGATGGGCTCTGGGCGAGTGCCGTTGTTATACGGCAGCCAGAAGGCCAAGAACATCAGCGCTGCGGTCCAGTGGGCGACCCGGCGGCCGTCGACAAGCTGGCCAAAGCGCGGCAGCATCTCGCGGGAAAGGATAAACCAGATGATGAGCCCGGAAATCAGGCCCGGCAGACGCACGAAGACCGAGGCGGTAGAAATCTGGGAGAGTACGGCAACCAGGTCGTAATAGGGGGAGCCAAAGGGCGCCTCCGGCACGCCGTACCAGCGGTAGTAATTGGCCATATAGGTCGCGTGATCGAAGACGCGGCTCATGGAGAAGATGAAGCCATCATCGGAGGTATTGGCGCCGAGGATGTACCAGAATCCCAAAATGGCAGCGACCACGCCATCGAGCGGGCGCACCTTCTTCCACGTCTCGGGCATGAAGCCGAAGCGGCGGCCATCGAGGCGGTCGATGCGCCACAGGCAGAACAGGGACACGACCACCATGGCGATGCCCATCCACATGGCAATGGTCTTGAGCAACGTCGGGGACGAGGTAAAGCGGGAGTTGATATCGACGTGGACATTGAGGCCATCGTCAAGCAGGGCTTGCACGTCAGCCTTATCGTCGATTTCGGTATAGACACCGGTGACCTGCGGGCGCAGATCCTCCTCGGTGGTCTTTTCATGCTCGCCCACGCTCACGGAGGTGCCATCGCCCGAAGCGGAAATTTCAATCTTGGCGTCCTTGGGGAGCTTGGCTACCTCTTTGGCATTGAGGGTAAGCAGCACCTCATCCAAGGACACAACGGACAGGCCCTCGTCATTCGCGCGGACGAAAAGGCCGCGATTGGAGGCCTTCTTGGACTCCGGCGGGACGGTGCCGTAGACCATGGACTGGCCCTCGCGCAGTTCATCGACTGCGGAGATGGGGATGGTGGCCTTCAGGTCCTCCGGGGCGACGGAAATGAGCGGCGCGTTGATGGACTGCACGGAATCATGCTGCGGCCAATCATAAGAGGACTGGGTTTGGGTCACCGGCAGTAGCGGGGTCGCTACAAAACACAGGAAACCAATCAGCCCGGCAATGATTGCGGTCCACCGCAGGCCCGCGGGGGCGGCGGTGAAGCGGGAGCCGGCAGCGGCAGGTCGCGCTTGGGTGGTATTCGTAGTGAGGCTATCTGACACGGCGATTAGTTTACGTCAGATAACCCCCTCGGCCCGCGGGCACACCCTGCCGCGGGCGGGAAGTGTGGGTGAACTTACTTGGTGCGAACGGCTGTTACAAAGGGGCCGGTTTGCTGCAACTTCCAGCCTTCATCAAAAACGTCGGCATTGAAGAAGACCGCGCGGTAGCGAATATTCGGCTGGTTGGGATAGATATCTTCTGCCAGGTGGAACTTGAAGCCATCGTCCTTATTTTCCAGGTCGCCGCGGAACATCATGACATCCGGGCCGCGCCAGGGAGCAGAATCCAAGGCCTTGCGGAACTCCTCCGGCTGCATGTCCCAGGAATCATTGGCCCAAGTTTCAATCTGCTCGTTGCGGGTGCTGAACTCGCCCAAAGGATTGGCGTAGTGGCTGGTAAAGGCGTTAAAGCCCCAGTAGGGGTAATAAGACATGAAGGTCTTTTCATCCGTGAGCACCACCGTTTCATCCGGCGTATAGCCCTGGTCCTGAATGAAGTTGTGGATATCCAGGTAGTAGTGGGCGGAATCGCTGGTGAAGCGGTCCGCGCGTTCGCCGTAGCCATCGGTATCGCTATAGGCGTGATCGATGGCGTCCTCGTTAGCCTCTGGAATCTGCTGCGCATAGAAGACGCCGGCCAGGGCCAAGATGATGCCAAAGACCGCAGTGATCTGCTTATTGGTGGTGTGGGAGAAACGCGCCGGGTAGAGGCGGTGCACACCGAGTAGACGAATCTCTGCCAAGGCCAGGACGCCGGCGGTGGCAAAGAGGAGCACCACGATCACCTCGAGGCGGAAGCTGAGCAGCGTGGTACCGGCCAGGGTTGCCACCATAGACACCACGGTCCACAGGTAGGTGCCAAGGAGGGAGATGCCCAGCGCGCGTACCTCCACGTCATTGAGGCGGATGACGATGTAGATAAGCCCCATGAGGCAGAGGAAGCCCACAATGCTGAAAGACAGGAAAGGCACTGGAATTTGTGTGCCTTCCTCCGGCAGGTAGTGCTGCGCGGTGGTTTGCAGCGGCGCCGGTGAGTGCATGACCGACCATAGGTAGGGCCCCCAGGCGATAAGGGCGATGGCAATGGATCCTACCGCCATGATCACCAGGCGCAGGATGGGGCGCCACGTATGTTCATAGAGCGCGGTAAGCAGCGCGATGAGGCTGACTACGGTAAGTGCGGCCGCACCGGTGAAAAGGGTATAGAACGTAGCGGAAATGCCCAGGTAGAGCGTTACTCCCAGGGTGGCCAGCCAGGAGCCGCGGAAGGCGCGGGCGCTAAGTACCGCAATGGCGGGCAGCCCCATGGCAATGACCGCGGAATAGGGCTCCTCGGCCGCGATGGTGAGCGTAATCGCGGTGGTCACCAGGGCGATGGCGGTGGCGACCGGCAGGGAACTGGTCAGGCGTTGCCAGATGGGCACCAAAATACAGCCGGCTACGGCAATGGAGATGAGCGCCCAGGGCTGGTAGACCTCCCAGCCCGGAATTCCCATGAGCGCACCCAAGCGGCCGCCCAACCAGAACCAGCCAATGGGGTAAAAGGACGGCATGTCCTGGTAGTTCATGTCCGCATAGCCCATCTCATCCACCGAACGGGTGAGGAACTGGGTGCGGAAGGCCTGATCCACCTGCACGCCATCGAGCCACAAGCGGGAGGCGGACAGCGGCAGGCCCACGGCGGCCAGGGTCAGCAAAGCGGGAGACAGGTAGGTGACCGCGTAGGTCAGCCAGGCTCGCCAGCGCGGCCGGGTAAAGGAATCCTTGTAGTGGTCATAGAGCCACCACACGCACAGCCCGCCGGCCAAGGCCAGCGTGAGCACCACTCCCACCGTGGTCAGCGCGCGAGTGACCATGGAGGTATTAAAGGACGGCAGCGAGACCGTCTTGAAGGCAAACCAGCCCAGCAGCGTTACCACGCCACCGGCCAGGGCGGCCAGCACGATACCCAGCAAGGTCGCGCGAGGGGTCAGCGCATCGGCGCGGTAGGCCTCGGTGCGGTTATCCTCGCTCACGGGCGTTAACTGGGCGGGTACAGCGGTGCTTGTCATGCCCATTAGTTTCGCATACCCAAGCCCCACAGCCCAGATTTGGCGCGGGCAGGTGAGCACTTGCTTGCCGACGTCCCCCTGATACACCACCGCCCCCGTCACCTCCCTCGCCGCGGGGTGTGCGGCGAGGAGGTAGAGCGGGGGCGGGGCGGAGGCGAGCCGACCGGCTAGCGCCAGCGCGGAAAGCCGCGGCGTTTTAGAACGGCAGCTTGCGGAAGATGGCCTGCGGGATGAACTTGAATGCCAAAGACACGTACTCAAACAGTGGGTGTACGAAGATGGACTGCTTGCCCTCGAGCACGGCCTTGACGGTGGCCTCGGCAACGTCGGAGACGTTGACGGTCAGTGGGGCGTCGCCAGCCTCGGCGGACATCTTGGTGCGCACCTGGCCCGGGCGGACGACCAGCACGTTGGCGCCGGTGCCGCGCAGGGCCTCGCCCAGGTTGATGTAGAAGCCGTCCACGCCGGCCTTGGAAGCGCCGTAGACAAAGTTGGACCGGCGCACGCGCATGCCTGCCACGGAGGACATAGCGATGATGGTGCCGTGGCCTTGGTGCTTGAACTTCTCACCCAAGAGCACGCCTACGGACACCGGTGCGGTGTAGTTGGTCTGCGCGGAGGCGACGGCCTTGTCGTGGTTTTGCCACAGCTCTTCCTGGTCACCCAGGGTGCCGAAGGCAACGATGGCTACGTCGACGTCGCCGCGGGACCAGGCCTTATTAATAACGTCCGGGTGGGAGTCGAAGTCGGTGGCGTCGAAGTCCAAGACCTCTACGTCAGCGCCGCGGGATTCCAGGTCAGCCTTGGCCTGGGCGATGCGCGGGGACTCCGGCCGGGCGGCCAGGGTGACCTTGGCCGGGCCGCGCTGCAGGAACTCGGAGACGACGCCGAGGCCGATCTCAGAGGTGCCGCCCAGAAGCAGGATGTGTTGTGCTTGGCCTACTGCATTAAGCATGGTCAGTAAATCTCCTTAAAGGTGTTATTTCCAGTGATTAGTGCAGCTCGAGGCGGCGGGACATATCGGAGGCAAAGACGCCGGTCGGGTCGATCTCGTTGCGGGTCTTCAGCCAGCCTTCCATGCCCGGGTACATCTTGTGGAAGTTCTCCGCGGAGGTGCGGGATTCCTTGGCCAGGTAGAGGCGGCCGCCGAATTCCATCACGCGGCGGTCCAGGTCATCCAGGAACTTGCCCAGGCCCGGACGGATGGGGAAGTCCACGCAGACATTCCAGCCCGGCATCGGGTAGGACAGCGGCGCGCGGTTGCCTTCACCGAAGAGTTTGAACACGTTGAGGGCGGAGTAGTGGCCGGAGCGCTGCATATCGCGGATGATCTCCTTGAACGGCTCCACGGCCTCGGTCGGTACCACGAACTGGTACTGCAGGAAGCCCTTGGAACCGTAGCCGCGGTTCCACTCGCCGATGAGATCCAGCGGCTGGTAGAACTGCGTCAGATTCTTGACCTGGTTTTTCGCTGGTGCACCCATGGTGTAGTACGCCAGACCCACAGCGGAGAGGGAGAGCTTATTCATGGTCCAGGACGGGAAGATATCCGGCACCGTCATCAGCTGCGGCGCATTGAACTTCAGTGGGTCCTTGGCCAGCTTCGGGGCGAGCTCTTCCAGCTGTGCCAGGGTGGCCAGCGAGCCGCGGGAAATGGTGGAGCGGCCCAGCTTTGGTTCTGGTGAAATGACATCGAACCAGGCGGAAGAATAGGTGTAGTTGTGCTCGGAACCATCGGAGTGGAAGGCGATGGTCTCATCCAAGTTATCGGTGCGGTCCGTATCCGCGATGAAGTAGGCGGTTTCCGTCTTGGTCATGCGGATGGTGGCGCGCAGGATGATGCCGGTCAGGCCCATGCCGCCGACGGTGGCCCAGAAGAGGTCGCCGCTCGGGTCATCCTCGGATCCCTCCGGGGTCAGGTGCAGCACGCGTCCATCGGCCACGAGCAGCTCCATGGAGACCACGTGGTTACCAAAGGAACCGGCGGAGTGGTGGTTCTTGCCGTGAATATCCGGGCCGATAGCACCACCGATGGTGACCTGGCGGGTACCCGGTAGAACCGGAACCCACAGGCCATATGGCAGGGCGGCCTTCATCAGCTGATCCAAGGTGACGCCGCCATCGACGTCCACCAGAGCGGACTCCGGGTCGATGGAGTGGATCTTATTGAGCTTTTGCATGTCGATGACCAGGCCGCCGCCATTTTGGGCGGGGTCACCGTAGGAGCGGCCCATACCGCGGGCGATGACGCCGCGGCGCAGGTGGGCGGGCTTATCCGAGTTATCTTCTGCAACCTGGGCCATGGCCTTCTTAATGACGTCCACGTCTTCGGTGGCGAGAACGTGGGCGGTCGTCGGGGCGGTGCGGCCCCAGCCGTGCAGGGACTTTTCAGTGGTATGTAATTCCATCTCTTACTCTTTGCTCGACGGATTTATGTCGCTTCTCTAGCCTACCTAGCTCACACGAGGGTGGTTGGAGTGAACCGAGTGATATTCGGTACAAAACGGACGGTTGTACTGCCCGAATGTGCCCGTTTACAGATCCATGAGTGTGCGGATCTCCTCCGGCAGCTCCTCCTGGGATTCAATAATCGGGCCATCATACTCCCGCAAAAGTTCATAGACGCGAGCCCGTGAGGAGGAATCCAGCATGGGCAATTCCTCTGCCATCAGGCGAGTCATGAAAGGGCTCAACGGCACATCGGTATGCTCCGTGGCCTCGAAGTGGCCGTTGCGCTTATCGTCCTCCGCGCGCACATCCTGTGCCGCCTGCTGCGCCGGCGTCATATGCTTTGTCTTTTCCGAGTACATGCGCATTAGCTTACCGCCGCTTAAAGTAGTCGCTATGACCAACAACCGTGAGACGCACGATCAGCGCCAAGACAACTACGCCCTCGATGACACCCTGGCTGGCCGTATCACCCAGGCCGCCGCCGTGGGCATTGCGACCTCCTATCCGGATTGGATCACATCCAAGGGCGGCTTGATTACCGCGTATACCTTGTCTTTCTTTGGCTTTGGCGCCCTAGTGGCCTATACCAACGCGCACGCTGAGCAGGACGGCGATGAGCCGCGCTCGCCGCAGGATAGTGCCGATCAAGGCCTCAAGCCCTGGGCTATTTTTGCCGCCGTGGTGCTGCTGCTCATCCTGGGCGGGTGGATGAACGTTGCCCTTTCCCGCCGGATGGTGAAGTTCCTGCGCAAGCGCGGTGCCAAGCGGCCGTGGACCCTCTTGGGCGCCATTGGGGCGGCGCTGACGTTCCTCATTAGTGAGCTGGAAGCGCGCGATATTGCAAAACTAGCTTCCTAAAACTTGCGTATGGTGGGGCTCATGAATGCAGGGGTCACCGATATCGCACAGGCGCGGGCCAAACGCGCCGATGGCGTGGTATCCCTCAAACGCGAGCCCCTCACCATCATCTGCCAAGCCGCGAATATTCGCGCCGATGGCGAGGTGCACCGCCAGATAGGTTTTAGCGATGCTCTGACCTTCACCGAGCTGCACCGCGTGCTGCGTATCTGCTTTGGCCTGCCGGAGGAGGAATCCCCCTGGCACTTTTATGAACACACCGAGGCCCGTGGCCCGCGCATCGATCCGGAGCGCCAGGCCTCCGAATTCCTGTGGCGCGAGGGCGATCAAATCGACTTCGCCTGGGGATTGTGGGACTTCGAGCTGGTAGTAGCCGAGATTTATCCCCGCGATAACGGCACCCCAGAGGCGTTATGCGTGGGTGGCTCCGGATCGCTCTTTCAGCCCTTTGAGCTGACCAGCGTGAACCGTGAATTGACTGGCCAAGAGGTTACCGATGAAGTCTTTTCCGCGGTATCGTCCCCCGTGCGCAATTTGATTGAGCGCACCAAACTCTATGATTTTGTCCCGCTGCTGCAAGCGATGGACCTAGGCAGGGAAACCGACCTCACACCGCATACCGCCCGCGTGCTCGCCAGCCTGCCGCGCGAGGTGACCCATGAGGGCAAAGACGCCTTTTGGTCCATGGCGCTGGCCCTATCCTGCATGGGTGGCGCGGAGCTGACCGATTCCGTCGTGGAGACCACCATGGATGCGCTCGGCTGGGTCAATGACGATGGCACGGCGCTCTCCGGCGCCGACGTGCGGGAGCTGTGTGCGGCGTCTCTACAGCAATTAGCCGGGGTAGGCGCTTATGGCGCCGAATCCGCCGCGCCGGTGGATCGGTTGGACATGTACCGAGCGCTCTTGCGCGGGTAGGCTACTCACTCGTGACTAATTCCGCTGACGACGCCGTAGAAGTAAAGCCCTCGTCCACCTCGCTGCATACCCAGCTGGTGCGTTTTATTTCCGTGGGCGTATTTACCGCCGCCATTGACTATGGGCTCACGCTGCTATTGACCTATTTGGGGCTGCACCGTTCCGCCGCCAAGGCCATCGGCTGGGTCTTTGGCACCATCGCCGCCTACCTAGCCAATGCGCGGTGGACCTTTGGGGCGAAGGTATCTGGCCGCACGGCCGCGACCGTGGGCATCTTGTACGCCTCTACCTTTGCGGTCCAAAACTTCCTGTACTGGGTGCTCAATGAGCCGCTTATGGCCCTCGGCTTTGAGGGGGCGGTGAAAGACACCATCGCCTTCGTCATCGCCCAAGGCGTGGCCACGGTGACCAACTTTGCCATTCAAAGGGTCTTTATCTTTAAGGAAAAATAGATGGCAGCAGCCTCCTCACGGACGTGGCGCGGCGCGGGCGGTGGGCTTTATCGTCGGTACCTGGGCGGCCTATCTGCTCAATCGCCGCTGGACCTTCCAAGCCAAAGCCACCGCGGTGAATTTTGCGGTGCAACGCTGGATTTTTAGGAAGGCGGGGGTCCGGGGCGTCGCCAAGCAGGATCCGTCCTAGCCCTGGTGAGGTCGGCGGAAATCTTCTTGGCGCCCGCGGTTGTGGAGCTTTAGCCATTCGATAAAGCCGGCCGGATCGTGGCGCTGGACCAAGAAGAACCAGCCAAAGCGGGCAAATTCCTGGGGTAGTAGTTTGCGCATGCCGCGCTGCCACAGCAGGTAGCCGCGATTGCGGTAGGTGAAAAAGCGCTTGAACTCACCTTCTGGGTACTGGGTATGCATCTTCCCGCCCAGGATGGGTTTGAACTCATCCGATCCGTCCGGGTGCAGGTAGCTGGTGGTCAGCGCCGTGCCGAAGGAGAGACCGGAATTAACCAGCCGGCGGTGGTATTCCACCTCATCGCCGCGGATAAATAGCCGGTAGTCCGGCACACCAATGATCTCCATGGCCGCGGCGGAAATCAGCGCGCCGTTAAAAAGCGAGGCGATGCCGGGCAGGAAATCGCCCTCCAGCTCGTCCATCCGGCGGCGCCATACCAGCCCCTGGCGCAGGGGGAAGGCGAGGCGGCCGGGATCGTCAATATTGCATACCGCCGGGGAGACCTCATGCAGGCGGTTGGCTTCTGCCACTCGATACAGCTCCGCTAGTACCGCGTGATCGGCAGGGCGGCCGTCATCATCGGCGCACCATACGGCATCGGCGCCCAAAGAAAGAGCGGTAAGAAAGCCCAGTGCAAAGCCACCGGCGCCGCCCAGGTTGGTTTCCGAGGGCACGTAGACGCCCCGGTCACCCGCCATGGATTCGACGAGTTCGCGCACCGCATCTTCCGCGCCATTATCTACCACGACTACCCACTGCACGGGGTGGGTTTGGTGGACTACCTGTTCAAGCGAGGCCCGCAGTAGCTCGGCGCGCTGATGGGTAACAATGACGGCGGCGGTGGAACCGGTGGAAGTCAGGGTGGCAGTCATGGGTTCCATCTTGCCACCGGGGTAGGGGACCAGCGCAGAAACACTCCGCGTGGGTGAAGCGAAAAGTAGATATGACCGCAGCGTTGTGGATACTGTGAAGCGTATGGAAAGTATCTGGCCGCCTTTTGCGGTGACCATACGGGCCAGCGATGATTCTGGCCGTGGAGTCGACCTGCGCGTCATGCGCGATGAAGACATCGCGTGCGTGGCCCAAGTCGGTGCGGCAGATATCTATGGCGCGAATATCCCAGAGCACGCCTTTCCCTGGCTCTTTGATAAGAAGATGAATACCCCCGCCGCCATGGCGCAGCACCGGTGGGAGCATCGTGCAAAGCTATGTACCCAAAAGTGGACCCTGGATTTCATCGCCCGCGACGTAGAAACCCAAGAAATGGTGGGTGTGGTGGACTTGGTGGCAGAAAACTTTGCGGCCGCGCGGGAGGTGGAAACCGCATCATGGGTATTACACCGCTTCCAAAGCCAAGGCTATGGCACGCTTATCCGCCAAGCGGTGGCCGAGTTTTCCTTCTCCCACCTCGATGCGCATTCGCTGCGCACCAGTTGGATAGAGACTAATCTTGCCTCAGCCCGGGTGAGTGAAAAGATGGGCTACCGCATAAGTACCGAGAAAAAGGAAGAGCCTGCCGGCCCAGAAAAAATTAACCAGCCGGTGGTTAGCGCGCGACTTAGCGCCACGGACTATCACCGGCCGGAAGGGCTGCGGGTGGACGTGAAAGGTGTGGGGGACCAGTTGCTGCGTATGCTCAGCTAGTTGCCGCTGGTGTCCTCATTTTCAAAACGCTCGCGCAGGTCGCGCACGTACTCACCCACCTCAGGGCCTTCGTATTCACCGACAACCTCGGAAACCTCGCCCACCGAGCGGATCTCGCCATGGTCGATCCACAGCGCGGTATTACACAGCTGCGCCAAGAAGTCATTGGAGTGGGAGGCAAAGACCAGGATGCCGGAGCGCTTCACCAGCTCTTGTAGGCGTACACGGGCCTTGGCCATGAAAGCAGCGTCGACGGCGCCGATGCCCTCATCCAACAGCAGGATTTCCGGCTCAATGGACGTCACCACGCCGAGCGCCAAGCGCACGCGCATACCGGTGGAATAGGTGCGCAGCGGCATGGAGAGATAATCGCCGAGTTCAGAAAACTCCGCAATCTCATCCATCTTTTTCTTCATCTGCTTGATGGACTGGCCCAAAAAGAGGCCACGGATAATGATGTTGTCGTAGCCAGAGACCTCTGGGTCCATGCCCACGCCCAAATCAAAGACGGGGGCCACGCGGCCGCGCACATCGGCAGAACCACGGGTGGGCTCGTAAATGCCAGACAAAAGGCGCAGCAGGGTGGACTTGCCGGCGCCGTTATGGCCCACCAAACCCACACGGTCGCCCTCGCGCAGGTGCAGGTTAATATCCTTTAGTGCCTCCACCACGACGGTATTCTGGGCGTTTTTGCCAATGGCGCCGCCGGCGGAAGAAAGCATGGCCTTCTTTAGCGAGCGGGATTTGGCATCAAAGATGGGAAAGTCCACGCACGCGTTATACGTATCAATCGAGACCATCAGTCTGTATCCTTTCCAGGAATCTCAGGAAGTGCAGGGCGTGGGCTTAAACCCAGTAGCTGACGCGGAAGCGCCACTTGCGCATGACCAAGCCGGCGATGAGCAGGCCGAGTACGGTGCAACCGATGACGATCCACCAGTGGTAGGCGGCCACCGGCTCGCCGATCATGGGCGCACGGACGATTTCCAGGTAGTGATAGAGCGGGTTGATTTCCGCGATGCGGGCGCGGCTGGACACCGCACCGCCCTGCTCCTTCAAGGTATTGGTCATCCACACAATCGGGGTGACGTAGAACAGCAGCTGGGTCAGTGCTTCAAGCAGCGGAGCGACGTCACGGAAGCGGGTAGCGATGATGCCAAAGAACATCGTGACCCACACGCCGTTAACCAGCAACAAGGCCAAACCTGGGAGGAAGAGGAAGAACTCCCACCCCAAGTTGCGCGGGAAGATAAGGATAAGCAGCAACCAGATGATGAGGTTATGGCCCAAAAACAGCGTCTGGCGCCACACCAAGCGGTATACGTGTACCGACAGCGGGGCGGGGAGCTGTTTAATCAAGCCCTCGTTGTCAATGAAGACCGTGGAGCCTTCCTTGATGCAGCCCGAAATGAAGGTCCACATAATAAGGCCCACGGTGACGTGGGGGAGGAACTCCGCGACGGGAATCTGGAAGAGCATGGAATACAACAGGCCCAAGGCAAGGGCCATCACGCCGGTGGCGATGGTGATCCAAAACGGGCCCAGGACAGAGCGGCGGTAGCGCTGCTTAATATCTTGAATGCCCAGTTTGAACCACAGCTCGCGCTGCTGTGCACCCTGCGCCAGGTCCGCGAAGGCGGCCTTGAGGGTCTCGGACTGGGACGCTGGGGTGGCCTCGCCGTCTGGCTGGGAGGTCATGCGGGCGATATCAGCGCGCAGTTGATTGTTATCTTGCACGCTCAACACCCTAGCGCGCGGGCTGGGCAAACGGGAACTACACGCCGCCAGCCTGCGAAAACAGCGATATACAGCGAAAATCCAGATTTGGGAAACTTGGGGCAAACGCGTATACAGTAGGGAACCGACCGCCACTGTGTGGCGATGCCTAGTGCGATAAAGAAGGGGACCGTAATGCCAGCAGGAGCTTCGGCACACTACGACGTATTCAGTGTGCGCGGTTTATACACCGGGCTATCTGATGGTTGGACCTACCTCAACGCGCACGCGGTGCCCCAAATCTCTGAGCGCGTCGCCTCCGGCGTGGCGCGCTCCTTCCGGATGTCTACTGCAGTGGCCACCCAGGAGGGGCCAGGCGGCGCCCACTCTGCCACTCCCGCGCCGGGCCGTTTGGAAGGCGATGGTAATTACACCGCCGCACGCATGGCTGTAGCGGATCTGACCGGGTCCAAGGCAGACCGCGTGGTGCTTGGCCCGTCCTTGCCCGTGTTGTACCAGTCCTTGGCGCACGCGGCCCGCCCGCTGTTGGGCAGCAATTCCTCGGTGGTGCTCTCCAAACTGGATCCGCCGTCTTTGTACTCGGCGTTTTCTGAGGTCAAGGCAGAAACCCGGTGGGCCCAGCCAGATTTGGGCACGGGTGAGCTGCCAGGTTTCCAATTTGCCGAGCTTGTCGATGGCTCCACGCGCCTCGTCGCTTTTTCCGCCGCGCACGAGCTTTTGGGCACGGTCTCCCCGGCCGCCGAGATCATTGACACCGTCCATGAGCGCTCCCGTGCCTGGACGCTTCTCGACGTCTCTGCGATCGCCCCCTACCGCCCCATCAACTTTGATGATCTCGGCGCCGATATCTTGGGCCTCGACCTGGGACTGCTGGGCGGACCGCAGCTAGCAGCTTTGGTCTTTCGCGATACGCGCATGTTCCGCCGCCTCGATGCCCTCGATCCGGTGCATACCGGCAAGGGCGCCCGCAAGCTGGAAACACCCATTTCCTCTGGCCTGGCCGGCGGTGTCGGACCGCTCGTGGACCACCTTGCTGCCCTGGCCGGTGGGGAGAGCGGCTCGCGCCGCAAGCGCTTGCGTACCTCCATGGATGCGCTCAGCGCCTATTTGGAGGAGTTGCGCGCGGACCTGTATTCCTTCTTGAGCACCCTGCCCGCCGTGCATATTCTTGGCGTGACCGGGGAAGCGGCCGCCGGCGCGTCCGACGATCGCCTGCCGCGCCTCACCTTCGCAGTAAAGGGTGTTCCGGCCGAGACCGTGTACAAGCGACTCTTTGATAACGGCCTTGTTACCACGCTTGCCCCGCAGACTCCGTTGCTCACGGAGATGGGCGTGGAAGAAATTGGCGGTGCCGTTACCGTTGCGCTCGGCCCCTTCAATACCTATCACGACGTCGAGCATCTCATCCGCGTTGTAGCCTCACTGGCTTAAACGGTAAGCACCAAGGTGCCGGTGACCTCGCCGCTGTCTAGGGCGGTGTGGGCTTGGGCGGCGTCGGCAAGCGGGTAAGTGGCGTGCAGTGCGTGCTTTACGCGGCCGTCCTCCAACATGGGCCACACGTTTTCTACCGTGCCCGCCACAATCTGTGCCTTATCCTCCAGATCGCGGGCGCGCAGCGTCGTGCCTTGGATGGTCAGGCGCTTGGGCAGCATGGCGCCCAAGTTGATTTCCGCCTTGGTGCCGCCCTGCATGCCAATGATGATGAGCTTGCCGTCCTTAGCCAGGCACTTCATATTCTTTTCCAGATATTTCGCGCCGATGATGTCCAAAATGACATCGCAGCTTCCCTTCAACTCTTCTACGAAGTCGTGCTCCTTATAGTTGATGAGAATATCGGCGCCCAGCTCGCGGCAACGCTCCAATTTCTCCTGCGACCCGGCCGTCACCGCCACCTCTGCGCCGAGGACCTTGGCTACCTGAATGGCAAAAGTGCCAATGCCGCCGCCTCCGCCATGGATGAGGACGCGCTGGCCCTCGTGAAGGCCTGCCTCAATGCCCAGGTTGGACCACACGGTGCATCCGACCTCAACCACCGCTGCAGTTTCCTCGACGCTCAACCCCTTGGGCACGGGAAGCAGCTGGCCCTGCGGAACCGCGACGTATTCGGCGTAGCCACCACCGGCAAGCAGGCAGCCCACCTCGGTGCCTACCTCCCAGTTCGTATCCCCGGCATCGGCAATGGTGCCTGCTGCTTCTAAGCCCAAGATTTCCGACGCCCCCGGTGGCGGCGGATAGGCACCCATCGTCTGCAGGATATCGCCGCGGTTAACGCCGGCCGCCTGCACCTTCACAAGCACTTCGCCGGGGCGCAGCTGCGGGACGTCAACTTCGCGGAGCTCTAAGGACCGACGATCCTGCGGGTCGGTCTGAACGATAGCCTTCATGTGTGTTGTAGTCATGGGCCCAATCTAACGAACCTTGTGTGTCCTGTGCCACGAAATTCGGAGTATCCTACGGTGACATTCAGTGCTGCAGGTGGCTTTTTGGGAAACCGGGCTATCAATTTAGTACACTGACTAAGTTGCTTCGTAGGCGCGAAGAGCGTTTACGAAATACAACGTGGAGACGTGGCAGAGCGGCCGAATGCACCGGTCTTGAAAACCGGCGAGGTAATACCTCCGCGGGTTCAAATCCCGCCGTCTCCGCAGCTGCCTAAGCTTCCTTTCTAAGTTAAGGGAGCATAGAAGCTTATAGCTTCTGAGTGAGGGAGAGCAGCATTAAGGCACCCTACCGAATCGGTAGGGTGCCTACTCACGTTTTGGGACGGATGCGCTGGGCGACAGTGAAACTTAAGTCCACGGCCAGACGGCGTTTACATTGAGCTTCTACCTTGAGGTACGGAATTTCAAACACCGTTAACGTTGAGGCACTATGACAAATTACATTTCCTACTTGGCCGAGGAGCAGATACCGGCATCGTATGACTGGCTATGGAGCGGGCTAGGCGCCGTCATCGTTATTGGTCTGTTGGTCTTTTGGGTGGCCTCCCTCATTTCCATCATCGGTTCGGGATATAGCGGAGGCGTCAAGGTATTGCTGGTGATGGCGGCATTTGCCTACCCGTTCCTCGGGCCACTTGTCTGGTTTCTTTTTGCGCGAAATAAGGAGCATAAGACCCGAATGGGCCGTTAGGCTGCGGTCTTGCCAAGGGGCATTCGGTTACTGCTGCTCGAGCCAGGAATTGATGCCGCCGCGCAAGGAGACGACGTGAGGGAAGCCGCGTTTGCGGAGGACATCAACGGCTTGGGCGGAGCGGATGCCACTGGCGCAGTAGATTACGGCCGCAGCATCTGGTTCGATGTCGGGATCTTCGCCGGCGAGGATGCGGTCGAGCTCAAAGTGAGTGGAATTGGGGATAGCGGATTGGGCGCGCTCGGGGGAGGTGCGGACGTCGATAAGCGGGGCGTGTAGGGGAACCTCGCGGACCTCGGGGGCGTCGGCAGGCTGGGTTGGTTGCGCGCCGGTGGACTGGAGCGGGATGTATTCCCAGGTACCGGAAAGGGCGTCGAAGTAGCCGAGCGTGCCGATGAGTGGGGTGCCTACGCCGGTGATGAGTTTGAGCGCTTCGAGCGCCATGGCGGATCCGACGACTCCGACCACCGGGCCCAGAACTCCGGCCTGGGAGCAGGAAGGAACCTCGCCGGGTGCGGGAGCGGTGGGGAAGACATCCTCGTAGACGGGGCCGTGGCCGGACCAGAACACGCTGAGCTGTGCGTCGAAGCCGAGGATGGAGGCCCATACGTGCGGGATGCCGAGCTCGTGGGCAGCCCAGGAGCTGAGGTAGCGGGCGTCGAAGTTATCGGTGCCGTCGAGGATGAGATCGCAGCCGTGTAGCTGCTCGAGCGCTGTCGCTGATTCGAGGCGGCCGTGGCAGGTGATGTCCACCTCTGGATTGAGCGCGCGGACGGCGGCCGCGGCGGAATCCGTCTTCGGTGTGCCGATGGCGGCGGTGGTGTGGATGACTTGGCGGTGCAGGTTGGAGGGGGAGACCACGTCGTCGTCGAAAAGCGAAATGCGGCCCACACCTGCGCCGGCGAGGTAGAGCAGGGCCGGGGAGCCCAGGCCGCCGGCGCCAATGACCGCTACGTGGGCATCGCTGAGCTTGCGCTGGCCCTCCTCGCCCCAGAGCGCCTCCTGGCGGGCATAGCGGATACTCATTCCAGACCCACCCAATTGGTGGAGCCATCGCCATGGCTTTGTTCCTTCCAGATGGGGACTTCCGCCTTGACGCGATCGGCGCATTCCTCGGCGGCACGGAAGGCATCGCCGCGGTGCGCGGCGGCGGCTACTACGGCAAAGGCGAGGTCGCCAACCTTGAGATCCCCCGTGCGGTGGGCGGCCCACAGGCGCACTGGGTGGTTGGCTGCGACGGAATCGGTAACGTCTTGCAGCTTCTCTGGCGCAGATGGGTGGGCGCTATAGGAAAGTAGGGTGACATTCGGCCGGCCGCCATCGTGATCGCGGACGATGCCCTCAAAGGTGACGACGGCACCCATGGCGGCCGTGGCGGCCTCTTCCTTGGCAGCGGCAAGGAGGGATTCTAGGGGTTGATCGCTCAGTAGCGTGCCAATGGTGCAGCCGGTTTGCTCGGCCACATAGGAGGGATCAGTGCTCATGTTTTCCTTCTAACATATCGACGATCGGAACGATTAATTCTTCCAAAACCGCGCAGCCGTCTTTTACCCCGCCGGTGGAACCGGGAAGCGTCATAGCAAAGGTGGAGTCATTGACGCCGGCAATGGCGCGAGAAGCCACCGCGGTGGGCACGCTTTCCAATCCCTTCTGCCAGAAGGCGACGGCGATGCCGGGCAGCTCGCGGGTGATATGTGGCGCTACGGCCTCTACCGTGCGGTCATCGTGTGTCAGTCCAGTGCCGCCAGAGGTGAGGATGACCGAGGGCTTTTCCGCGAAGGCGGCGGCAACGGCGGCGGCAATATCGGCATCGGGGACGATGCGTGCGTCGGGGCAGTCAAAGCCCTTGCGGCGCAAGAAATCCACCGCGATAGGTCCGGAGCGATCGTCGTAGATGCCCGCGGCGGCGCGAGTAGAGGCGACGATGACGATGGCGGTGCGCTGTGGACTCATAGTGGGTAAACCTCCACTTCTTGGCCTTCTTCAAGGCGTTGACCGGCAGGAATGCGGATGAGATGGGTGGCGTCTGCCGCTTGGGCGAGCAGGTGGGAGCTGGCACCACCGAGGATATGGGCGCGGGAATCGACGCGCCCGCGGCGAAATTGCTCCTTGTGCGGGAGGCCGTCGATGCCCGCGGCAAGGGGGACGTGGAAAGGCTCTGGTGCCCAGCCGAGCGCAGGCGCGACGAAGAGGCGGAAACTTACCAACGTGGAAATGGGGTTTCCAGGCAAGCAGATCACTGGGGTGTTGTGAAAAGTGGCGATGCCCTGCGGGCCGCCGGGCTGCTGGTCCACATGGCCGAACCAGCCATCGAGTACCTGGCGGACTACTTCAAATTTCCCGGCGGAAATTCCGCCTGAAGTAATGATGGCGTCCGGGCGGTGCTGCGCTATGGCCTCCCTGAAGGTTAGGTCCAGGGCCTTGGGGTCATCGTCGGTAGTGATATAGCCTGCGACGTCGATACCGGCGCGGCCGGCCATTGCCGTCAAAAGTGGCGCATTGGCATCCGGAATGGCGGCGCTGCCGTGGCCGATTTCCGCGCCGCCGGTGCAGATAAGGATGCGGGCGGGGCGGTAGACCTCTACCGCGTCGATTCCTTGAGACGCGAGGGCGGCCAAGCGCACCGGCGTGAGCTTGTCGCCGCGGGCGGCGAGGAGGGCGCCTTCTTCCAGGTCGGAGCCGGTGCGGCGGATGAATTGGCCTGGCGAGGTCTCTGGCACGGTGATGCGAGCACCTGGGGAGAGGAATTCTTGTGGTTCGCAGCGCTCGATGGGCACGATAGCTGCAGTTCCTTCCGGCACCTTGGCGCCGGTCATGATGGGGCAGGCACCGGCAAGCGGGCCGTCGAGTACCTGGGCGGGCTCAGTGCCGGCCGCGATGGTGGGGCCCACCGGGTAGGTCCCGGCCGCGCACTGCGGGAGGGCGTAGCCATCCATCTGGGAGTTATCAAAGCGAGGGGAGGGGAACCCGGCGTGGATATCCGCAGCTAGCACCATATCCTGCGCCTGGTGAAGGGCTACGGTGGTGGCCTGGCGTGCGGGCAGGGCCGCGGCGACCTCGCGCGCGTGAGTCTCGGGTGTGCGCATGGCGGCTAGTTTACCCGCGGTCTCGACATGGCATGGGCGTGCGGGGCATAGTGGAGGGCATGTTGACCGTTCACTATTTCGCCGCCGCCCGCGCAGCTGCGGGCGTGGCTTCTGAGCAGGTAGAAGCCCCCGCCACATTGGGTGATCTGGTGGCGCAGCTGGGCAGGGAGCATACCGGCACCACCGAGGCCGGCATGAGCCTGAAAGAGGTCTTGGGGCGCTGTAGCTTTCTTATCGACGGCGCCGGGAACACCGCCATGGATTCCCCACTGGCTGGCGTCACCCGGGTGGACGTCCTGCCGCCGTTTGCGGGCGGCTAATCGCGCTGCCGCAGCGGGCTAGTAAAGAAGTTAATGACGCTGCTGACGATGGACAGCACGATGGCGCCGATGATCGCGGCGCCCCAGGAGTCGATGACGAGGTGGCCGATCCCCAGGTCCAGGGAATTGAGCGCCCACTCCACGATGATGAGCGCGGCGCCGTTGATGACGAGGGAGAAAAGTCCGAGCGTCAGGCAGGTCAGCGGCGCGCCGAGGACGCGCAGGACCGGCATGACCACGGCATTAATAATGATGAAGACGATGGCGATGGCGATGAAATTGCCAGTCTCAGCCGGGGTGATGGTGATGCCGGGAATGACGGCGACCACCGCCCACAGCGCCACCGCGATGGCAAAGACGTTCAGGGCGAAGTTGATGAGCGAGCGCATTTAGCCTCCTATGGTTGCGTTCCACGCCTGCAACAGGGTGTCGGTTTCTTCCTCGGTGGTCACGGTAATGCGTATGCCTTCGCTAAACGCGCGCACGAGCACGCCGTGTTCGGCCAGGCGAGCGGCCACCTCCTGCGGGGTACCAAGGCGGGCCAGATTCGCGGCCGGCAGCCAGACATGGTTTGCCTCGGAATGCGGCACTCCCCAGTCCTGCAAGGCTTCTTCTAGGCGCTCGCGCTGGGCGACGGCCTCATCGGTGCGCTCCCGCAGCGAATCTTGCGCCGCCAGTGCCGCGCGCGCACCAACCTGTGCCACGGTGCTGGCGGAGAAGGGGATGGCCACCTTATTGAGGGCCTCAATAATATTTTCTGGCCCGAAGGCATAACCGATGCGCACCCCGGCCAGGCCATAAGCCTTTGAGAAGGTGCGCAGGCATACCAGGTTGGGATAAGTGCCCACCAGCTCCGTACCCAGCGGAATATTGGTAGCGCGGTTGTATTCGATATAGGCCTCGTCGAGGGCAACGAGGACGTCGGCAGGCACGGCATCCATGAAGGCGGCGAACTCCTCCTTGGTCACCGTGGTGCCGGACGGGTTATTGGGATTGCACACGAAGATAAGCCGGGTCTTGTCCGTAATCTTGTCCGCCATGGCCGGCAGATCCACGCGCTGGTCTGCACCTAGCGGAACCGGGATGGGGTGGGCGCCGACTACCTGGGCGAAGATGGGGTAGGCCTCGAAGGAGCGCCAGGGGAAGAGGACCTCTTCACCAGGGGTAGCGGCAATTTCCACCAGCTGTTGGCACAGCGCGGACGATCCGGTGCCCACCGCAACCTGTCCATACTCCACACCCAGGTGCGCGGCGAGGTCCTCGCGCAGCGCGGTGGCCGCAATATCCGGGTAACGGTTGGCCTTCGTCACGGCCTCCGCCATGGCCGCGGCCGCCTCCGGCAGCGGCGGGTGCGCGGCCTCATTAGAGGAGAGCTTGAGCGCGTCATCGTTGCGCGCACCGGCGACGTAGGCGGGGATGGCTTTCAGGTCTGGGCGAATCATGCCTCCCACTTTAGGGCCTGCGTCTTTGCTGCGGGCGTGAAAGCAGGGGGCTAGTTTGGCAGCGGCGGGGCAGGCAGGTATTCTCAAACGAGGTTCCTTGCGAACCGTGGAGATGTGCCAGAGCGGCCGAATGGGGCTCCCTGCTAAGGAGTTGACCCTTCTGGGGTCCGGAGGTTCGAATCCTCTCATCTCCGCCATCTAATCCCGAGCGTGCGAGCTCGGGATTTTCTCATTTCAGGTGGCGGCGCAAAGCTCGGGTTGAGGGGCTGAGAATTCTGCTATTAGCGCTGGTACGCGGCGCAGCGGCGGAAGAGCACGAGCATGCCGGTGCCGAAGATAAAGCTTCCGGTAAATGCCGCAGCACGCAAAGAAGTGACCTCGTGGAAGAGGGCGGGCACCAGGAGAATGGCGATCACAGAGCTAATAACTCCGAGGACGAGGAAACAAATCGTTGTGATAGGACCAGGTGTGGATGGTTGCGGCATGGAGGGACGTCCTTTCATCAATCGATCCTGATGAAAATAACTCTAAGTTGTCCTCCCAGAAGGCGCAATAGGAAGCGAGAAAGCGCCTTGGAGCCGGTCGGGGTTTTAGGAGCGCAGGGCGGGAAAGACCTTGTCACGCAAGAGGTGGGCGAGCTCGCGATCCGGGTTGGTGGGGTCTACCCACGCGATCTCGGCAATTTCTGCGGCAGCGCGGGCAAGGACGGGGCGCGGATAGGTAAAGATGCGTCCTCGCACGGTTTCGCCGGGTTCGTTGGCGGCCGGGGCATCGAAGGTCCCGAGCAGGGATAGCTCAGGGAGGCGGACATCAACGCCGATTTCTTCTGCGACCTCGCGGGCCGCGGCCTGTACTGGGGTTTCGCCGGTCTCCAGCTTGCCGCCGGGCAGCTGGAACTTGGTGGAAGACTCCTTACGCACGGTGAGGACATGGCCAAAGGAATTACGGAAAACTACGGCGGCAACTTCAATCATGGGCCCGACTATAACTCGCTACAGCGGGTTAATTCAGAAAGCCTGGTACCCACTCGCGCCCCACCCGGGAAAGCGCTGCCCCTCCCATCTGCCGCTGGTTGAGGCCTATGTCGAGGACGCCTTCAGAAACCGGATCGCTCGCGAGCACGCTCAAGAGCAGCCAGCCGTTATTCTCGGCGGCGCTCACACGCAGATCGGCATGGCTTTTCGCTACAGCGGCGTCATAATATTTCAGCTGTGCAGGCGACACGGAAAGAAGTCTCTGCGTTGCGAGTTCTGGCAGGACCTCAGTGGAACCATCAGGAAAGAACACCATGGCGCGCGTGATGTTCTCGTCGCTGAAAACCTGTCTTCGTTAGGGGGAGATAAGTTGGAAGTCGCATAGGGGCAGGCACATAGGGCGTGAATGCTCCATTACTCAGAGGCTGGCCTGCACCTTTGAGACTACGGGAAGGCCTAAACGTCGCGCGGGCTTATCACCGCGGGCTTATCACGACGCGGATGGCAAATGAATATAAAGTGGTACCCATGAGTGACTCGAGGTTTCCCCGCTCGGTGTTCGCGGTTGGCACCGACCCTGATCCGCGTTTCACGCTCGCTAATGAGCGCACATTCTTGGCGTGGATCCGCACCTCCCTGGCGTTGATTGCTGGCGGCGTGGCACTCGAGGCCTTTGACGTTCCCCTGCCAGCCGCACTGCGCTCTGCGGTGTCGGGATTCATGCTGGTCGTCGCCATTATTCTGCCGCTCGTGGCGTGGGTGCACTGGAAGCAGTCCGAACGTGCGATGCGCGAGGAACGCCCCTTGCCCTTTAGCTTTGCCATCCCGGTGCTCGTCGTGGCGATTATGGTGGTAGCGGGCGCGCTAGTAGTGGGCGAGTTTCTTGGCTAGCCCACTATTTGATCCCGGCCTGCAGCCCGAACGCACCCGCCTATCGTGGCAGCGCACCCTTTTGGCGTTGTCCTTGGTGGTGCTGGGGGTAATGCGGGCGGTGAGCGTGCACGTCTTCTTGCCACTAGTCTTCCTAGCCGCCGGTGTTGTGGCGTTGGCCTTAGCGGTGTGGCAGCGTGCCGCGCTTGTCGACGCCGCCTTATCCACCCACCGCTCCCTCCCCCACGCGGTCATCCTTGCGAGCACCGCGGGGCTCGTGTCCCTGCTGGCCGCCTTCGCACTGTGGGGGCTCTTCTTCTAGGTTCTCACCCGGCTCGGGGAGCCGTGGCGCTGTATATTATGCCTATGCCTAAATCCCTATCTCTCCCTCTTGCCGTCGTCGCGGCGACCGCCGTTGCCGCCTTGGGTGGGTGTTCCAATTCCCCTGAGTCCGCCGAGTCCGCGGATAAGCCGAATTTCACCGGCACTGCCCCGAGCTCCTCTGCGGCGGCCGCGTCCGATACCGCGACCGAAGCCGAGGAAGACTCCGCTGATGGTTCCGCAGATGACACAGAAACCGTAGCCGATGCCGGCAAAGGCAAAGACACCGAGGCTGGCGGGGAAAACAAAATCATCCCGGTAGAAGCCTTAGACAGTTTGTGGGTGCCGGCACTATGTGAGAACCAAGCTGGCAACCTAGAAGGCGGCAATTTGCCGGAAAGCCTGAAGGCTGGCTACCCCCATGCGATGGCTGGCCTGAAGTCGAATCAGGACGATACGCCAATGGGCGCCTACGCGGATATCAACGGTGATGGCAGGGACGAAGCCGTTATTACCTACGTCTGTAATAAGGGCGGTACGGGATGGCCGGATAACCTGCTCATCTATGACAACGACCTGAATTACATCACCAAGGTGGATGATTGGGAACGCGAGGGAATGCCACCCGCGCGCGGGCATATCCAGCAGCTGCAGTGGACCAAAGACACGGTCACCGTTACCTGGCGTGCCTATGCTGACGATGACCCGGCCTGCTGCGCTACCCAAGAATTCACCGGAAACCTCACGTTGGACGGGGATAGGCCGCACCTTGCGGTAACCGGTCACCGGCAGGTTGCCGGCTAGCGGCATTCCCTGCAGCATGGCGTAGTCTAAATGGGCTGTAATTAATACTCAGGGAGCTAAATCCCAGAGGCAAGAAAGGCAGGGCAGCGCGATGGCGGAGACCACCGAGCAGGCTAGCGATATCGTCGAAGCGTGGCTGAAACAAGAAGACGCCATCGATCCACAAAAGGCCCCGCGCCTGCAAGAACTTTTGGATAGGGTGCCGCTGCAGGATCTCATCGCCGTCGTCGAGCGACAAAATGCCATCCGCGCGGCGCTGGCCCTGCGCCTGCTGCCGCGCCAAAAATCGATCGCCGTCTTTGATGCCCTCGATGCCAAGCACCAGGCGGATATCATCGATGAGCTGGGCAATTCCGATGTCTATGAGTTCTTTGATGAGCTCGATCCGGAAGACCGGGTGGCCTTGTTGGACGAGCTTCCCGCGGAAATCGCCGATCGCCTGCTGCGCTCGCTGACTCAATCCAAGCGCGATGTCACGGGCGTGGTGCTGGGCTACGACAAGGGCTCGGTGGGACGCCGCATGTCGCCTGAGGTGCCCGTCATCCACCCAGAAATGAGCGTTAAGGACGCGCTATTCAAACTGCGGGAGACGGCGAATGAGCTAGAAACCATCTATACCGTGCCCATCACGCGCGAAGATCGGCGCCTAGTGGGCGTGGTGAGCCTGCGTGAAATCTTTACCGCCGATGCCGCTTTGGCCATGGCCGATATTATGCACGATCCCATCTTTGCTCGTGCCGGTGCTGATGCCGAGGAAACCGCGCGCTGGTTCCTGCCACTGGATATGCTCGCGCTGCCCGTTGTGGATGAGTCGCATCGCCTTGTCGGCCTGCTGACGTGGGATGACGCTACCGACATCGTGGAGGAAGAAGATAGCGAGGACTCTGCTCGCGCCGGCGGTACCGAAGCCCTCCAGCAGCCGTACCTGTCCACGCCGCTGCTCAAGCTGGTGCGTTCGCGCATCGTGTGGCTGCTCGTGCTGGCCGTCTCTGCGCTGCTCACGGTGCAGGTACTCGATTCCTTTGAAGACACACTGGCTAAGGCCGTGGTCCTGTCCCTCTTCATTCCGTTGCTGACCGGCACCGGTGGAAATACCGGCAACCAGGCGGCTACCACGGTGACGCGTGCCTTGGCGCTGGGCGACGTCCGCACGCGCGACCTCCTCGCCGTCATGTGGCGCGAGCTGCGCGTCGGCATGCTGCTCGGCGCTGTGCTGGGACTAGCCGGCCTGGCGCTGGCCACCCTGGTCTATGGCCTAAGCATCGGCCTCGTCATCGGCTCAACGCTGTTTTTGATCTGTTCCATTTCCGCGACCGTCGGCGGGCTTATGCCCATCGTGGCTAAGACCATCGGCGCCGATCCGGCGGTCTTTTCCAACCCCTTCATCTCTACCTTCTGCGATGCTACGGGCCTGATTATCTACTTCCTGATTGCCAAGACCGTGCTGGGTATCTAGCACACCTCCCTGTGGTTCGGGGGTGGGGAAGTGGTGGGGACATTTCCGGTTTCGGGCAGGTGCGATGTGTGCTCTATGGGGGGTGCGGGGGTGCTTGCGTGTGGCGGGATATGGTTTCTGCGTCACATGTTTTGTATGGTCAGTGCATGCTTCGCAGTGAACTGGATAACTTTCGGTCTGCTGCCTCGGCCTAGCTAATAAACTGGGAAATACGGAGCATATCCCACAGCACAATCCTCTCTAAGTGAAGGAGCGCGCGGTATGACCACCCCGCATACTCACGAATCTACCGCCCACACCGAAGGTGACGAGGCCCCCGGAGCGCCGCGCAGCGAGTGGCGCCGCCAGTTCATCGGCCTTTTCATCGGCTTGGGTTTGGCCGTACTGGTCTTCTTTATCTTTCCCTCGAATGCGATCGAGACCGTACAGGGCTCCGCGGGTGCAGATCCGGAAGCCGAGTACACGCTCAGTGCCATCCGTACCGTCGCCGCAGTAACCATCTTGATGGGCGTGTGGTGGATGACCGAGGCCATTCCGCTCGCCGCTACCGCGCTGCTGCCGCTGGTCATCTTCCCGCTCGCCGGTGTGGGCACGATTAAGGAAGTAGGCGCCCCATACGCGTCCGCCACCATTTTCTTGTTCATGGGTGGCTTCCTGATCGCGCTTGCTCTGCAGCGCTGGAACCTGCACCGCCGCCTAGCGCTGTACGTGGTGAAGATAATCGGCACCTCGCCCAAGCGCCTGATCTTGGGATTCATGCTGGCTACCGGCTTTTTGTCCATGTGGGTATCCAATACCGCTACGGCAGTGGTGATGTTGCCGATCGGTACCTCGGTGCTCGCGCTGACCGCGGAGACCGTAGGCGGCTGGGGAAAACAAAAGAAGTTTGCCACGGCACTGATGCTGGGTATTGCGTATTCCGCCTCCATCGGTTCGCTGGGTACGCTCATCGGCACCCCGCCGAATGCCTTCCTTAATGCATATATGGCCGATACCTGGGGCGTGACCCTCGGCTTCGGCCGGTGGATGGCGGTCGGTGTGCCGCTCGCCGTGTTCTTCTTGCTGATTGCCTGGGCCCTGCTTATCACCATTTTCAAGCCGGAGATGAAGGATATTCCAGGCGGGCGCGAGCTCATCAACGACGAAATTAAGGCACTCGGCCCCTGGACCCGCCCCCAGATCATGACTGGCATCATCTTCGTCCTCGCTGCCGCAGCCTGGGTTACCCTGCCGCTGGTCCTCAAGGAATTTGAGAACTATGACGATGC
Organism: Corynebacterium sp. c3Ub_189; assembly: GCF_039907195.1. NCBI lineage: Bacteria > Bacillati > Actinomycetota > Actinomycetes > Mycobacteriales > Corynebacteriaceae > Corynebacterium > Corynebacterium sp. c3Ub_189. The sequence goes on from NZ_JASBOF010000018.1 coordinate 56,372, forward strand.
CATCGTGGGCATCGCCGCCGGCATCTTGCTCTTTATCCTCCCCGCGGACAATCAGCGCCGTATCCGCTTGCTGGACTGGAAGACGGCGAATGAAATGCCGTGGGACGTCCTCCTGCTCTTTGGCGGCGGCCTGTCGCTGTCCTCGGTCTTTAATTCCTCCGGTCTGTCCCTGTGGATTGGTGAGATGGCCAAGGGGCTTAGCGTTCTGCCGACTGTCCTCATCGTCTCTGCCGTGGCTGCGCTGGTGCTCTTCCTGACGGAGATCACCTCCAATACCGCAACGGCGGCCACGTTCATTCCGATTATGGGCGGCGTCGCCGTGGGTGTGGGGCTTACCGCCGATGGCGATATCAACGTCCTTCTCCTCACCATCCCGGTGGCCCTCGCGGCAACCTGCGCATTCATGCTTCCTGTCGCCACCCCGCCGAACGCCATTGCCTATGGCTCTGGCTACGTCAAGATCGGCGAGATGATCAAGGGTGGCCTCGGCCTCAATATCATCGGCATCTTCCTCATCACCCTGACGGTGTACTTGCTGGCAGTGCCAATCTTCGGCCTGTCCATTTAAGGTTAGGGGCTTCGTAGCCATTCCCTAATGAAAAACGTTACCATTAGGGAATGGCTACACCCGTTACTGTGCTGTCCGGATTTTTGGGCAGCGGAAAAACCACGCTCCTGAACCACCTGCTTGCCAACCGCGAGGGGCGCAAGCTGGCCGTCATTGTCAACGACTTCTCCGAGGTCAATATCGATGCTGCCCTCGTTGCTGGCGAGGGGCACCTCGAGCGCGGCGAGGACCGCTTTGTCGAGCTATCCAATGGCTGTATCTGCTGCACCCTGCGCGAGGATCTCATCGAATCCGTAGGTAAGCTGGCCCGCTCCGGCCGCTTCGATCAGATCGTCATCGAGTCCACTGGCATTTCCGAGCCTATGCCCGTGGCCGCCACTTTTGAATGGGAGTTTGCGGACGGCACCACGCTTGCCGACGTCGCCCCTATCGACACCATGGTCTCTCTCGTGGATGCTTCCACCTTTCTTGATTACCTGCGTCGCGGCAAGAACCTCGCGTCCGAGAATATTGAGGCCACACCCAGCGATGATCGCACCGTGGCGGATCTACTCGTGGACCAAGTCGAGTTTGCTGACCTCATCCTTGTTACCAAGACCGATCTGGTTGATGCTGCCGAAACCGAGCGCGTCATCGCAACCGTTCGCGCTATGAACCCCCGTGCTCGAATCGTAATGGTCACCGATGGTGCCATTGACCCACGGCTGGTCCTCGACGCCCACCTGTACGACGCCGCCACTGCCGCGGCTTACCATGGCTACGCCGAGGAGCTGGCTAAGCCGCACACGCCCGAAACCGAGGAATATGGCATTTCCTCCGTCGTTTTCCGCGCCGACCGTCCCTTTAACCGTGACCGCCTGCTCGCCGCCCTTCGTGCCAGTACCGGCCTAGTGCGCTCTAAGGGGTATTGCTGGCTCGATACCGATCTTCAACTCGCTCACGCTTGGCAGCAGGCTGGGCCTAACCTTCAAATCCTGCCCGCTTCGCTCTGGGCTGCAAATGACGTGACGCCCGGTACCGAAATTGTCCTTATCGGTATCGACTTCGATCACCAGTCCACCCTCAGGGCGCTTCAGGGTGCCTTGCTTTCCGACGCCGAAGTTGCCGCCCTCATCGCTCCCTAATTACCTCCATTTCCGTCAGGTGAACGCCGGGTGAACAGGCGATTTGTTAGTTTTCCGGACCGTGGGTATAGTAAATTCTCGTTGCACAGCAGAGCACACGCACTGCTTACCAACGGTCTGCGCCCGTAGCTCAACGGATAGAGCATCTGACTACGGATCAGAAGGTTGGGGGTTCGAATCCCTCCGGGCGCACAA
>NZ_JASBOF010000019.1:0-48181 GCF_039907195.1 Corynebacterium sp. c3Ub_189
TTTCTTGCCCATGCTCTATTTTGAGCGGAAGTATGTCTCGCTACATCCTGGGTTGGTGCGTGTGGCCTCATTTTCCCTGTTGGGGTGGTTGTGCGGGAACAGTGGAACGATGTTGTGGCACATCAGGGCCTTGTGGGGCGGAATGATGTCGTGAGACAGAGCGGAACGATGTCATGGAACCAGACACCACTGGGGGCACCATGTGTGAAGTCTCGAGACATCTTTTTGGAAGGTGTCTCGAGACTTTTCTCGTCAACAGGTCTCCACAGACTTTTTGCGGAAGCTACCCACAAAACTTCTAGCTAAATGGAAAGAATATGGAACTTTATGGGGTGGTGTCTCGTTGAATGGGGTGAGATAGCTAATTTGCACCTCTCTTAGAAAGGACAACCGTGCGTTCAAGCAATCCGGTAATGAGTTCTCTGACCGAAAATAGTAGCCGCCAAAATTCTGGTTACGCGGACGTATCTACCCGTCCCATGACCGTGGATGACGTAGTGACCAAGACGGGCATTACCCTCGGCGTTATCATCGTCGCCGCAGTCATCAACTTCGCCCTGGGAATGCTAGTAAGCCCAGGTATCGCCATGGCCTTGACCCTGGTCGGTGGTATCGGTGGCTTCATTACCGTGCTCGTTGCCTCTTTTGGCAAGAAGTGGGGTTCTGCTGCAGTCACCCTGATTTATGCCGTATTTGAAGGCCTATTTGTCGGTGGATTCTCCTTGATGTTCGCCAACGTCAACTTCCAGGGCGAAGGCGGCATGGCCATCATTGGCCAAGCGATTGTCGGCACGATTGGTGTATTCATTGGCATGCTGATTGTGTACAAGACTGGCGCAGTGAAGGTGACTCCGAAGTTCACCAAGATCCTTTTCGGCTTGATTGCTGGCGTTGCTGTCATGGCTCTTGTTAACTTCTTGGGCGCGATTTTCTTTGACTTCAATCCACTGCGTGATGGCGGCCCGATTGCCATCATCTTCTCGCTCGTCTGCATCGTTCTTGGTGCTCTGTCCTTCCTGACTGACTTTGATCAGGCTGACCGCATGATCCGCGCCGGTGCTCCCTCTAAGAACGCTTGGGGCGTGGCTCTCGGCCTCGCAGTTACCTTGGTCTGGCTCTACACTGAGATTCTCCGTCTGCTGAGCTATTTCCAGCGAGACTAACTGACCCTTTTGTATTGGCCCGCACTTCGGTGCGGGCCTTTTTTGTTGCCGAGAATCGCTTACAAACGTGTAATTTCTGGGGTAGTACTGGGGGATAAAGTGCGGGTTTAACCTTCGTTTGGTCTACAAAACCACTCACAGAGGTGATACAGCTAATGAGCAGGAAACTTTGCCTTTTGGGCGTTATGGATGTGACATATGGGACAAATAATTTTGTTAAATTGCCGTTAACCTTTGTGGTTGCGTAGAAAATTCTTGGGGTCTCATGCATGCTGTGTACCGGAACGGGAAGTATGAAGTGAAAAGTTCTCTGTTTCACTATTCTTGTTCCTCTCGTCAGGAAGTGAGTGCGCGAAGGATTGTTGTGAAGCGTCAGGTCACCGTAGCAACGTTGATGGTCAGCAGCACCGTTATGCTGAGTAGCTGCGTTGCGGACATCGGTACGAGGAGCGCGTCAGAGGAAACCACCAAGGTGGACGAGGCTGGCGGCATCAGTTCGGCCGACGGTGCAGGGGGAACCAACGGGGACCCGGGGGATGATGCGGAAGGCAATCAGGGGGAATCGGCACACACCAATGGCGAGAAGAATGCGGGTGGCGCCGGCCAACCGGGGGAGGCCGGCGCCACGGGGTCGGAAGACACTTCCGGCGTCCTACCGCCACTGGGGGAGTTCGATCCGGCAGACCCGAGCTTCGAGCTTTTTGATCCGTGTACGGAGATTCCTCGCGAGCATCTTCGGACCTTCGGACTCGGTGAACAGATTGAGGATTCTGGAAAGCAATCGGGGTTTTCCTTTTGTGCTTTCGACAGTGTCGAAGGAACTGGAGGAGCTGTCATTGGATTGACTACTTCTAGGCAGTCATTTGATGGCGCAGAAGTACAAATAGCCTCCCTATCTGACGGTGTGGGACACAGTGTGCCGATAGTGCAGATCGAAAGTGAATTGTTCGGGGATATGTTCTGTACTGTCGGCGTTTCTACTTCACGTGGAATCCTAAAAGTTAGTCATTCTGGGAAACGACCTGACGATGACTACGAAGCTAAATGTTCACAGGCCAAAAAACTGCTAGACAAATTTTACTAAGAATATACATCGGGGGAATTATGGAATTGCGACCGGACAACATCATGGCTACTGCTATGAAAACGGAAAACCTGAAGGAGGAAATTGCACTATCTGGAGGTCGCGCATATTCGCCTCTTGATGCTGGTTTTTCTCCCGTTGTTGGAATTGACCATGTGGGATCCGTTCACCAACGAGTTCTCGAAACTGATCCAGGCTCTGCAAGGTCTTCGTTGAAGGCCTTTTCGGAACAGTTGGATTGGCTACAAGATAGCCTGGGTAGGGAAGCCCGAGGGTTTCAGGCGCAGGAAGACGCAAATAGTCGCGGCATGGAGATCGCGGATGCGGGTGGGGATATTGGCATTGAGTCGATGCCGATAATGAACCAGCCGGAGCCGGGGTACAGCCCATTTGGGTTTTCCATGCCGGTGGTGAATGTCGGTACAGACATTGTGAAGCTGGCTACGGACCTCATGTCGACGCAGATATGGAATGTGTCGGAGGCGAATGCACGGTGGAGCTCGTTGGCGTCGGAAGTTGACGATATCGTTAGCGGGTTACAGGAAGCAGCCGGGTCTTTGGAAGGCGAGAACGACAGCGAAGCCACGTCGAGGGCGGCGGCAAAGATTCGGGAAGTGGCGGCGTCGGGAAGCCACTTTGTGGCAAATGCCAAGGTAATGGGGGAGAAGCTAACCGGATTCCACGCCAAGCTGATGGGCATGCAGCCTACTGCGATGGCCATGGCGATGGAAGTGATGGCCATTCCAGAACCGGTCGAGCGCGAAATTGCGGAAAAGGCCGCATTGGCCGCATTGCAACCTGACTTGCAGCGCTTCGCGGTGGAGGCAATGCCGTACCAGCACGCTTTGATGGAACAATCGCCGGCGTCGGGAGGCGGCGGTGTCGACGCGGGCCTTTCCGGAGTTGACGGTGATGGGCAGCGCTACACCACCGATGCCGTGGTATGGCCAAAGAAGATTACGGAAGCGATAGCGCGAGGTGATTTGGGGCCGGGGAACTTCGACGTCGTCAATCGCAATGTGGACGGGCTAGAAGCGGTGGGGATGAGCCCACAAGAAATTAATGATTTTCACCAGCAGATGCATACTAGCGGCAGGAATGCGCTGGAAAAGCTTGGCCTGGGAGACCAGGTAGCCATCGGCGGAAATGAAGTGTCCACCCAAGGTGCATCCATGCCGGGAGTAACTGCGTCGAACGGGGCGATGGGGCAGGTTCCTGGTGGTACAGCGCACCCGGTTGCCACAGGAGCACATTCAGGCGCGCTTAATAACAGCGGTGCGATGGCGCCGACAGCTACAGTGCAGTCCCCCAATACTGGGATGGCGCCGATGATGGCAGCCGGACGTCCCGGGGACGCAGGCCGCGGCGTACTTGGCGGTCAGTCGCTACGAGGCGGAATTGGATCCGCTGCAGGAAATGTAAGTGGCAACGCCGATATTGCGCGTGCCGGAAGAGGAGCGCAGTCGGGCCAGAACTTTGGGCGAGGAGCCGGAGCGCCCTACGCCGGTGTCGGTTCGGGCGTGCGCGCTGGCCATAGCAATGCAATCGGTGGCGGTTCGGGCATGCGCGCTGGTCTTGGCAGCGGTGCTGGTGCGGGCATGCGGCCCGGCGTGGGTGGCGGCCTTGGTCTTGGAACAGGCGGCAGTGAAAGTGCTGTGGCAGCGCGCGGTGGCAATACAGGCCGCTCAACCGGCGGGGCGCGAGCCTATGGTCCAATGATGGGGATGCGCGGAGGCAAAGACAGTGAGAAAAAGCGCGTAAAGTCCGTGACCACGCAGGTCGAAAGGGACCCGAATAAGCGCGACCTGCTGGGGGAGCCGCCCGCTGTCGTACCCGGTGTCATCGGAGATTGGGTGCGGGAAGTGGACCCAGAAAAATAGCATAAAAAAGGGGCCGAGGAAATCCCTCGGCCCTTCAAGCCATATTACTGCTGTGGCAGTTCGGTGGCGGTGTCGTTCAAGTGAGGCTGTGCTGGCTCTTCTGGAACACCGGACTCGACTACAGGTGCTTCCTCTTCAATGACGGTCTCGGGTGCGGAAGAGCTGGTCTCAGCATCCTTCTGCATCGGGGCCTCACCGGTGAAGGTGGAGCCATTTTCTACCTTGGAATCAGAATCCTGCTGGTTAGGTGGGTGGCAAGCAGCGAGGGAGAGGCCAGCGGTGAAGACCAGGCCAGCGGCGGCGAAACGGGAGAACTTCTTCATGGGGATGTGCTCTTTCTCCAGAGTGGTATGTGGTTAAAAGTTTAGGACTCGCGTGGAGCAGCGGCCTTAGCAGAATCATACGGCGCTGCGGATTCGATGGTGACCGAAATGGTCTTGCCATTCGGAGCGGTGTACTCGCGGGTCTCGCCCTCTTGTGCGCCAAGGATGGCAGCGCCCAGCGGGGACTGCTCGGAATAGGTTTCTAGGTCCTTGTTATCGGAAGCAGCGGCGCGGGTACCGATGAGGAAGGTCTCCTTATCGTCCTTGTCACCATTGTAGTAAACGTGAACTACGGAACCGGTGTGGGCGACGCCCTCCTGAACAGCACCGCGCTCGGTGGTGGCATTCGCAAGAACCTCAGAAATCTGCTTAATGCGGGCCTCTTCCTGGTCCTGCATCTCACGTGCGGCGTCGTAACCGGCGTTCTCTTTGAGGTCGCCTTCCTCACGGCGCTCGTTGATCTCAGCCGCGACTACTGGGCGGTGGTCGATGAGCTCCTGCAGCTCGGCCTCGAGCTTTGCCTTGGTCTCTGGGGTGATGTACTGCTTTTGCTGCTCAGCCATTCTGCAACCTTCCGTAGATAGGAATTGTGGTCAAAGCCCCTGCTAATCCCTGGGGCTATAAGTAAAAATGGAACCGGGCATATGCCCAGTTCTAGGCGCTACAAATCCTAGCACACGCGGCTAGCGGCTTTCCGCGTAGTCAGGGTTATCCATATCTAAGTATTCGGGGATATTGCCGGAACAACCATAGGCCCCGCCGGCTACGGCACGAGCGTTGGTCGGAACGTCGACAGCGATGCGCTGGGTTTCGTTTCCGCCCGCGGGAACAGGGAATTCGCGGCGGCCCACTTCGGACTTGGAGTAGTCAAATGCCTGGACAATGCAATAAGCATCTTCATCGGTGTGATTGCGGGTGACATCGACCCAGACGCGGGTGGAATCATCGCTCAAAACCTCCTGGGTCACGATGGACACCTGTGCGTTCACGCGCTCCTTTTCCTGGAAGTACCGGAATCCGAAGAAAATAAGCGCGATAAAAATGGCGACAAAGATGAGCACCAGCGCCCTATTAGTCCAGCTACCAGAGTTCTTTTCAGAGGAGCCGCGGGAGCCGTAGCGAGCGGCTGAGCGAGATTTTCCGGCGGAAGTCATAGCTTCCACTCTAGCCGAGGACCACTGTTTTCCAATTATCTACTAGGATAATCATCTGTTCAAAGAACCTAGATTAATAAGGGGATGGATTTTCAGTGAGCGATTTTCGCCTACTAGCTATCCACGCGCACCCAGACGATGAATCATCTAAGGGTGCTGCAACCACCGCGCGCTATGCCGCAGAAGGCAATGAGGTTTTGGTGCTGACTTGTACCGGCGGCGAGCGCGGCGATGTGATTAACCCCGCCATGGATCGCCCGGGAATCAAGGAAAAGATGGGCGAGGTGCGCCGGGAAGAGATGGCTAACGCTGCGCGGGCGCTGGGCGTACAACATCGCTGGCTGGGCCACGTTGATTCCGGATTGCCGGACCCGGTTGAAGGCAAGACTATGGAGGAATTGCTGCCGGAGGGCTGTTTTGCGTTGCTGGGGGAGGACACCGTTGCGCAGGAATACGTCCAGGTTATCCGCGAATTTCGTCCACACGTCATTGTTACCTATGACGAAAATGGTGGCTACCCGCACCCAGACCACCTAATGGTGCACCGAGCTTCCATGATCGCGTGGGAGAAGGCGGGCGATGCCGAGTACCACCCAGAGCTAGGTAAGCCGTGGGAGCCGCTGAAGCTCTACTACTCGCACGGCTTCGTCTACCAGCGCATGAAGATGTTCCATGATTTGCTGTTAGAAGAGGGGAATACCAGCCCCTATGGGCCGATGCTGGCGCGCTGGGATACCACTTTTGGCGATATCATGGCGCGTGTAACCACCCAGGTGGAATGCGCGGATTACTTCAGCAATCGCGAGGAGGCTTTGCGGGCGCACGCTACGCAGATCGACCCGGCGGGTGCCTTCTTGGCGACGTCGGTGGAGGTACAGCAGCGCCTTTGGCCCACCGAGGAGTTTGAGCTGGCGAAGACTCGCGTTTCTACCTCCCTGCCAGAAAATGACCTTTTTGCCGGCATCAAAGAGGAAGAGGAGGCCTAAGACATGAGCATGTATGGCTCTTTCGTGCTTGCCGCACATGACGTATTTGTACTCGCCCAAGGAACCGAGGGCGCCGAAGGCGGCCCAATGGGCCCTGAATTTGGCAAAGCTTCGCCCATCGGTCTACTGATCTTGGCGCTTATGGGAGTTGCGGTGTTGTTTGCGGGCTGGAATTTCCATCGCCGTTACTCACGCTTTCGCCGTCGCATGATGTTTGCGGAGGATCACGGAATCGATCCGTTCGATGAGGAAGCCGTGGATGAGGCGATGAAGGAAGCCGGCATTTACGATAACCGCAAGAAGTCCATTTTCTAGGCGGATAGACTGATGAGCGTGAGTTCTCTCAAGCAGCTGGCCTACCCAGCTTATGAAGCGCGTCTGGCGCGCCTGATCAAGGGCAAGCCGCAGCCTAAGCACATCGCCATCATGGCCGATGGCAATCGCCGGTGGGCGCGTGAGGCTGGGTTTACCGATATCAGCCATGGTCACCGCCAAGGCGCGAAGAAAATCGGAGAGATGATTTCGTGGTGCCGCGATACCGATATCGAAGTGGTCACCATTTATTTGCTGTCCACGGAGAACCTGAAACGCAGCGAGCAGGAAGTAGAGCTGCTCTTTGACATCATCTCGGACGTGGTCACGCACTTATCCCATAACGACGTCGGCTGCCAGGTGCGCTTGGTCGGCCACCTCGATCTACTCCCGGATGATGTTCGCCAGCGCATGGTGACGGCGGCGGCGGAAACCGAGGACAATACGGGTGTCATCGTCAATGTGGCGGTGGGCTATGGCGGGCGCCAAGAAATTGTGGACGCCGTGCAGAACTTGGTGCGTGCGGAAGCAGAGAAGGGAACTACCGCAGCGGAGATGGCGGACCGCGTCACCGCAGAATCCATTGGGGAGCACCTGTATACCAAGGGACTTCCGGACCCGGATTTGGTGATCCGTACCTCTGGTGAACAACGCCTGTCGGGCTTTCTCCTGTGGCAGGCCGCGTACTCCGAAATCTGGTTCACGGATACTTACTGGCCAGCATTCCGCAAGGTGGACTTCCTTCGCGCCTTGCGGGATTATTCCCAACGTTCGCGCCGCTTTGGCAAATAGGCTCTAGAGCTTGCGCATTCGCACCTGTTCTACCAGGTGATGCGAGCCCTTTTTGAGCACGAGAGAGGCTCGCACACGGGTGGGCAGGATATTCTCCACCAAGTTCGGCAGGTTAATGGACTGCCAAATTTCGCGGGCTTGGGCGCGGGCTTCCTCATCGTTCATGTCTGCAAAGGCAGAGAAGTGGGCGTTGGGCTCCCGGAAAGCGGTGTGGCGCAGAGTAAGGAAGCGGTCGATATACCACTGCTCGATATCGTCGGTGCGGGCATCAACATAGACCGAGAAATCAAAGAGGTCCGCCACGGTCAACGTGGGGCTCGTTTGTAGCACGTTGAGCCCTTCCAGGATGAGGATGTCGGGCTGGTGAACTTCTTGGTACTCACCGTCCACAATGTCATAGGTGATGTGGGAATAAAGCGGTGCCTTGACAAATGGCTTTCCTGATTTTACGTCCGTGACAAAGCGGAGGAGTGCGCGCCGGTCATAGGATTCCGGAAATCCCTTGCGCTGCATGAGGCCGCGTTCCTTGAGAGTCTTGGTGGGGAAGAGGAAGCCGTCGGTAGTAACGAGGGCCACCTTGGGGTGGGACTCCCAGCGTTGCAGCAGCACCTGAAGGAGACGGGCGGTGGTGGATTTTCCCACTGCCACAGAACCGGCCACACCGATGACAAAGGGAACGTGCGTCGGAGGATTGCCTAAGAAGGATTCGGTAGCCGTGGTGAGCTGCTGGCGTGCCATGACTTGCATATGGATGAGACGGGAGAGGGGGAGGTAGACATCAGCTACCTCGTCTAGGTCGATGCGGTCTCCTAGGCCGCGAAGTTTCTCCACCTCGGTTTCCGTGAGCACCTGAGGCATGGATTTACGCAGTTCACGCCAGGTCTCGCGGTCAAAATCTAGGTAGGGACTCGAATCCAATGTGCGCGCCATGGCTCTATTGTCGCACTTGCATAATCCGTGGGTAAAAGTATGCCCCCTAAGGGTGCATGGCACGATAAGATATGCAGCAGCCCATACCGCATGATTTTGAGAAGGGGACCACACCTTTATGGCTTCTTTTACCTCTGACCTCCGCGACCTCGATCCGGATGTATTCGGCGCAATTCAGGGAGAGATTTCCCGCCAGCGCGAAACCCTGGAAATGATCGCTTCTGAGAACTTTGTGCCTCGCGCCGTGCTCCAGGCACAGGGCTCCGTGCTCACTAACAAGTACGCCGAGGGCTACCCGGGTCGCCGCTACTACGGCGGCTGCGAGCATGTCGACGTCGTGGAGGACCTAGCCCGCAACCGCGCTAAGGAACTCTTTGGTGCGGAATTCGCCAACGTTCAGCCGCACTCGGGTGCGCAGGCGAACGCCGCGGTGCTTTCCACCATTGCTGAGCCTGGCGACAAGATTTTGGGCCTGTCCCTGGCTCACGGCGGCCACCTTACCCACGGCATGAAGTTGAACTTCTCTGGCAAGCTTTATGATGTCGCCGCCTACGAGGTGGATCCAGAGACCATGCGTGTGGACATGGATAAGCTGCGCGAGCAGGCGCTGAAGGAAAAGCCGAAGGTCATTATCGGCGGCTGGTCTGCCTACCCGCGAACCATGGATTTCGCGGCCTTCCGTGAAATTGCTGATGAGGTCGGCGCTTACCTGTGGGTAGATATGGCCCACTTTGCTGGCCTCGTTGCTGCTGGCCTGCACCCGAGCCCAGTGCCTCACGCGGATATCGTGTCCACCACCGTGCATAAGACCCTGGGTGGTCCGCGCTCCGGCATGATTTTGGCCAAGCAGGATTATGCCAAGAAGATCAATTCCAACGTCTTCCCGGGCCAGCAGGGCGGACCGCTGATGCACGTGGTCGCTGCCAAGGCCATTGCTATGAAGATTGCCGCTACCGAGGAATTCAAGGAGCGCCAGGAGCGCACCTTGGAGGGTGCTCGCATTCTGGCAGAGCGCCTTACCGCAGAAGATGCCAAGGCGGCTGGCGTGGACGTGCTGACCGGCGGCACCGATGTGCACTTGGTCTTGGCAGACCTGCGCAATTCCGAATTGGATGGACAGCAGGCAGAGGATCTGCTGCACGAGGTAGGCATTACCGTTAACCGCAATGCTGTACCGAATGACCCGCGTCCGCCGATGGTCACCTCCGGCCTGCGCATTGGTACTTCTGCGCTAGCAACCCGCGGCCTCGATGCCGAAGCTTTCACCGAGGTTGCAGATATTATCGGTACTGCTCTGGTGCAGGGCAAGAATGCCGATGTAGAGGCCCTGCGTGCTCGTGTGGACAAGATTGCCCAGCACTACCCGCTGTATGAGGGCCTCGAGGACTGGAAGCTGGTCTAGTCCTTCACCTCATGGCCACGGGCCTGCGCCATGGTGGCGCGGGCCTGCTGGAGCCATTCCGGCTGCTCTTGGAGGAGCTGATTGATTTCCGCTGTGGTCAGCGGCTTATCCATATCGTTCTTCTTGAGCGCGGTAACAGAGATGCCCAGCTTATGGGCAACCTCGGGGCGGGGATGGGGGCCTTCGCGGCGCAAGGTTTGTAGCCACTCGGGTGGGTTATGCTGCAATTCGCGCAGCTCTTCGTGGCTAATGGCACTATTTTGGAACTCGTCCGGCGCGGCGGGCAGGTAGATGCCTAGCTTCTTCGCCGCGGTTTGGGCACGCATGGCGGTGCCGGATGGTTGCTTTTGTTCTTCAGTCACGCTTTTACCGTAGCACTTTCAGTAGACTGTCCTCTATGCTGCGCTTAGCTTTTGCCACCGGTACAGAACCTGGAAAGTGGTTCCGCCGATTCGAGGAAAATACTGCTCATGGTGGCTTGTACACCGTTGATGCGGACGATGCGCTAGCCCCGCTGGTAGCCGGCGAGGTGGACCTAGCCCTTGCGCGCTTGCCGGATGCGCGGGTGGATGAAACCTTTCATGTGGTGCGACTTTATAAAGAGGCTCCTGGCATTGCCGTTCCCAAAGACTCAGTCTATGCGGAGGTGGGCGAGGAGCTTGCGCTTGCCGACGTCGCCGATGAACACCTCAACTACCGCCTCGCCGATTCCGGGCTTGTCGATGTCCCCGCAGTCCGCGACGCTCTGCAGGTAGTGGCGGCCAATGTGGGTATCGCGATTGCGCCGCGGCCCCTGCTGAAGGTCTTGAGCAAAAAGCAGGTGGTGCCGTTGAGCCTTAAGGACGAGTCCGTGCCGGTGACGGAGATTGCATTGGTGTGGCGCAAGGACGATGACGGGGAGGCAATTCAGGACTTCGTGGGCGTCGCTAAGGGCCGCACGGCGCGTTCCTCCCGCCAAGAGAAGCCGAGGCGCAGCGCCAGGGAAAAGGCGAAGGCGAAGCAGGCGAGGAGAAACGTTAACAATTCGTTACAAAAGAAAAAGAAGGCCCCTAAGCAGCGCAAACGTAAGTAGCCCTTTACTGTTTGCTGTCTACTTCCTGTCCGGGTGGGTGGCACCAGCTGGGAGTCGTCGTTACGGTGGGCGTCGTTCGTCATGAAGGGCGATTTAACAATAAATTTAGAATTAACTTACTTTCTTGATGAAAGGATGATGCAGTAATGCAGAAGATGACCCGTCGCATCGCAGGTGGTTTTGCAGCCGCAACCCTGTCCGTTGCTCTCGTAGCGTGCTCCGATGCCGAGGACGCAGCTAACGACGCTAAGGATTCCGCCGGCTCCGTAGCAGCAGACGCTACCGACGCTGCTGGCTCCGCTGCTGCTGAGGCTACTTCCAATGATGACGCGGACGACAATGATGACGCCGACGATGCGGACGCTTCCGACGACGCCGACGACAAGGACGGCGCTACCAAGTCCATCGCTACCGCTAACGGTGACGTAGACGTTCCGGCTGATTTCGCTTCCGCTATTGAAGAGAAGAAGGCTGAGTGGGGCGACGTAAAGAGCATCGAGCAGGGTGACGATGATGAGTTCCTCGCTAACTTCGATAACGGCAACCTGCTGACCTTCGACGACGATGAGGGCGCTCAGCCTATCGTCGGCAAGATTGCTGAAACCTGGAAGGAGCAGGGCGGCCTGGACTCTGATGTAGGCCTGCCTAAGGCTGCTGAGGAAAAGGCTGCTCAGGGCAAGGGCTGGACCCAGCAGTTCGACGATGGCGTAATCTCCTGGATCCAGGACGAGAGCGGCAAGTTCACCTCTTCCGTAGAGAAGTAAAAAGCTCCTTTAGAGCTCCTCCCTCTGCAGCATGTGCTGCGGAGGGATTTTTCGTTTTCTTAATGTTCATCTTGCACCCATGTAATTTCAACCTTCGGTGCCTACTTTGGGTGGCAACCCCGGGGATTCGGGGTGATTCGGAAGAAGTCTGATCTACCGCACACTAAGGGAGAACCCTGCCATCATGTCTCGTCCCTCTGTACTTTCTACTCCGCTTGCCGCTACTGCTAACACCGTCGCTACCAAGACCTATGTAGTGGATACTTCGGTCTTGCTGTCTGACCCTTGGGCCCTGCGCAAATTTGCAGAACACGATGTGGTCCTTCCCGTTGTAGTTATTTCTGAACTAGAAGGAAAACGTCATCACCCGGAGCTTGGCTGGTTCGCCCGCCAAGCTCTTCGCTTTTTGGAGGAGCTGCGCGCTACCTATGAGGCCTTAGACCAGCCGGTTCCCGTCAACGTGGATGGCGGCACCCTGCGCGTGGAATTGAACCATCAAGACCAATCCTTGCTGCCTACCGCGTTCCGCGGGCCAGAAGGCGACCACCGCATCTTGGCGTGCGCTCTCAACCTTGCGCACGAAGGGAAGGACACCGTGCTGGTCACGAAGGACGTGCCGCTGCGCGTGAAGGCCGGTGCAGTTGGCGTGCAAGCGGATGAGTATCACGCCCAGGACGTAGTCTTGACCGGCTATACCGGAATGGCGACGGTGCAAACCAGCTCGGATGTCATCGATGCCCTCTATCGTGATGGGGAAGTCATGCTAGACGGCGTCGAAACTGACAAGGGTACCGCCGTGGAGGATCTGCCGGTGCACTGCGGCTTGACCTTGGCGGCAGGTGCGCAATCCGCGCTGGGGCGCATGAGTGCTGATGGCGTGGTCGAGCTCGTACGTGGTGATATCAATGCCTTTGGCCTCCAGGGACGCTCCGCGGAGCAGCGTATTGCTTTGGATTTGCTGATGGACCCAAACGTAGGGATTGTCTCTATCGGTGGCCGCGCCGGCACCGGCAAGTCGGCACTTGCGCTGTGCGCCGGTTTGGAGGCGGTGCTCGAGCGCGGGGAGCACCGGCGCATTGTGGTCTTTCGCCCGATGTATGCGGTTGGCGGGCAGTCGCTGGGATACTTACCGGGCACTGAATCGGACAAGATGAACCCGTGGGCGCAGGCGGTCTATGACACCTTGGAGGGCTTGGTGTCTGACAACGTCATGGAAGAGGTGCACGAGCGCGGCCTCATCGAGGTCTTGCCCCTGACGCATATTCGCGGTCGTTCGCTGCATGATGCTTTTGTCATCGTGGATGAGGCGCAATCCTTGGAGCGAAACGTCTTGCTTACCGTTCTTTCTCGGTTGGGGAAGGGCTCGCGAGTAGTTCTTACTCATGATGTGGCGCAGCGCGACAACCTTCGCGTGGGCCGGCACGACGGAGTCCAAGCAGTGATTGAAAAGCTCAAGGGACATGAGCTTTTTGCGCATATTACGCTGCAGCGTTCTGAGCGCTCTGCCATTGCGGAGCTCGTCACTGACCTATTGGAAGGTGGCAACTAGTTCGAGTTCGTTCGCGTTTGGCGATCTTTATGTGTACAGCGTGGCGAAGCTGGGCCTAGCCCAGTAATAATGTTGTATATGAGCGAGAACGCTAAGCAGACGTCTTCGGACGACAAGAAGAAAGATTTCCGCATCCGCCCCTTTACCGCGGCGGACTACCCGCAGATGCGAGAGATTTATGAACAGGGGCTCAATACTGGGCACGCTACCTATGAGACCCGATCCCTGACCTTTGAAGAATTTAAAGCTGGCAAGATCATGCCTTCGGTGCATGTGGCCGTTGAAGCAGATGATGATTCTAAGGTCTTGGGGTGGGTTTCCGCGGCACCGGTATCTACCCGCACCGTCTTCCACGGAGTAGTGGAGGACTCCATCTACCTAGGAGCCGAGGCACAAGGACGCGGCATTGGCGGCGCACTTCTAGACCGCCTGATCGAGGTGTGCCAGGACTTGCACAAGTGGGCCATCCACTCATGGATTTTCCCTGAAAATGAAGGTTCTGCGGGGCTGCATAAGTCGCGTGGCTTCGTGAAAGTAGGCACCTACTCGCATATGGCGAAGATGACCTACGGCGAGCTTGCGGGCCAGTGGCGCGATACCGACGTATATGAGCTGCTTTTGCCCAAGCCGGAGGAAAAGAAGCGGTAGCTTCCCCAGCGCATACAAGCCCCTGCTCGAACCACACTCGTGGTAACGATGGCAGGGGCTTTTTGCTGAGGCCTTAGAACGAGGGAAACGCTACACTGCAGGAACGTCCCAGGTGCCAAACCAACGCTGAGCTTGTGAGCGCATTTCCTCGCTCAAGCGGCTAAAGCGCGGGATCGGGGTACAGTGCGCGCGGGCTTGCGCCACGCCTCGATGGGACCGGACTGGATTTCCAACGCCGCGTGAAGGCCGCCGGGGGCATAGCCGAGGGTGGGTTCAATGGGGGCGTCGGCAAGCGGGAGTGCATCGCGCAAGGCGTGCAGCTCTCGGCTTGTGGCCTGTACTTCTGCAGGTGAAAGTGACACTAGTCAATCGTTTCCTTCAAACGCTCCTCGCGCAGTGGCAGGAGGAGGATGAGGGCGACGATAACCAGCGGAACCATCAGGGCGATGACCGGGGTCAGGCCATCATTATAGGAGTTGAGGATTGCTTCCTCGATGGGCTGAGGGAAGGAGGCAACCAAATCCGGGGTGAGGCTATTGGCACCGCCATTGGCATCGCCAAACTTCTCCGCGTAGGCGGCACCCTCCGGTCCCATCTTCTGGAAAGCTTCAGGCATGCGGGTGGCCATCTCATCCTTCATATTGTGGATGAACATGGAGCCGACCAGGGACGCACCGAGTGCGGAACCGATCTGGCGGAAGAAGTTATTCGCCGCGGTAGCCGTACCCACCTGGGACAGCGGGAAGGAGTTCTGGACGATGAGCACGAGGACCTGGATAACCATGCCCAGACCGATGCCGAAGACCAGGAATTCGCAGCCTAGCTGCGTTAGAGAAGTCTCCACGGAGAGGTGGGACATCCAGAACAGGGCACCGGCAGTAATCGCCAGGCCGATGATGGGGTAGACCTTGTAGTGACCGGTGCGGGCGATGATAAAGCCCACGCCAGTGGAGGTACCGATAAGGCCCACCATCATCGGAATCATCATGAGACCCGCCTTGGTTGGGGTCAGGGTGTGCACCATCTGCAGGTAGGTTGGCATGTAGCCCAGAACACCGAACATTGCCAGGCCAAGTACCACGCCGGAGAGGGTGGTCAGGGCCATGTTGCGGTTCTTGAATAGGCGAACCGGGATGAGCGGTTCCTTGGCGCGCAGCTCCACAAAGACGGTGATGATGGCGCCGATGATGGTGATGGCACCCAAGGTGAGGATCATGGAAGAGCCCCACTCGTACTCGGTGCCGCCCCAGGTGGTCATGAGGATAAGGGAGGCGGTGGTGATGGCGATGAAGGTGGCGCCAAGCCAGTCAAAGCGCTTCATATCGGCATCGCCCACGCGCAGGTGCAGCACGAGGGTGCACACGATGATGGCGAGGATGCCCAGCGGAATGTTCATCCACATGCCCCAGCGCCAGCCTGGGCCGTCGGTGAACCAGCCGCCGAGGACGGGGCCGAGAACCGAGGACAGGCCAAAGACACCGCCCATGATGCCCATGAACTTGCCGCGCTCACGGGAAGAGGTGACCTCGGCGATGATGGACTGGGAGGAAATCATCATAAAACCTGCGCCAAAGCCCTGCACAGCGCGGGCGATGATCAGCAGGGTCATGGAGTTAGCAAAGCCGCCGAGGGTAGAGCCCACGACGAAGATGGCGATACCGCCGATGTAGAGCCACTTGCGGCCCAGCATGTCACCCAGCTTGCCGGAAATGGGCATGGCGATGGTCATGGTGACAAGGAAGGCGGAGATGACCCAGCTCATGTGGTCGACGCCGCCCAGCTCACCAACGATGGTTGGAAGAGCAGAAGAGAAGATCATTTGGCCCAAAGAGCTCATCAGCATGGTGAGCATCAAAGCCGAGAAAATGAGCCCGAGGTTATCGGCTCGGGACTGACCCTGCGAAGGGGCCTTTGCGGCCGTATCTACCATCGCATTCCTTTCATAAAATCTGTTATTAGCGTGAGGGAAGTATCGAGTCGCGCGTCGAGCTCTTCGCTGCAATCTGCATCGGGGGATGCCATCGCGAGCCACAGTGCCTCGCGGACGAGGCCGGCGATGAGCATCGCCTCGGTACTTGCGGAGCAGTTATCGAGGACGCGAAGTTCCGGTTCTGTGGTGAGGCGTTCTTCAATGAGATCGATAAGCTCAATGGATTTTGCCCGCTTCCGGCTGATTGCCGCCGCGGCCGCATCAGGATCATTAGAGATGCGCTTGCGGCGGTCCCGGATGGTCGGGTTGATGTGGTGGCCTTCCATATGCTGCCTGACCAACTGGAGGACGAGTCCTACCATGCTGGTTGTTGGCTCAGTGAGGAAGAATTCCCGCATCTCCTCCGTAAACTCGGTGCTCGGGGCGCCCAGTACGGCGGATTCTTTGGAATCGAAATAATTGAAGAAAGTGCGCCGAGAAATACCGGCTACTTCGCAGATCCTCTCAATCGTGACCGCGCTAAAGGATTGTTCATCCACCAGTTTCGTGGCGGCATCCTCAATGCGCAGGCGAGTCTCGAGGCGCTTCTGCTCGCGTAGTGATAATTCTTCTTGCACGCCATGCAACTTTACACTCGGTGCAAACTTGCACCAAGTGCAAAAGTGGTGATTTTAGAGGTGCGTTTCCCCTAATGTGTGCTAAGCCATAGCGCTTGTCGACGCCCCCTTACCCCAGACATGCAAAACCCCGCCCGAGTCCTGCCCGGGCGGGGAAGCGGTGCGGCGACTACTTAGAAGTTATCGCGGTCGCGGTTAGTCATGCTCAGCACGTCGAGGCGCTTATCCAGCTCTTCCTCGGTGAGGTTTTCGCCGTCGACGAAGCCCAAGTCAATAACGGCCTGGCGGACGGTGATCTTCTCGTGCAGGGCGTGCTTTGCCGCCTTGGCTGCGTTCTCGTAGCCGATGGCAGAGTTGAGCGGGGTCACGATGGAGGTGGAAGACTCCGCAAAGTGCTTCATGCGCTCCTCGTTGGCCTCGATGTGATCGATGCACTTATCGGCGAAGACGCGGGAAGCATTAGCCAGCAGGCGAGCGGACTCGAGTACGTTGCGCGCCATCATCGGGATGAAGACGTTGAGCTCGAAGTGGCCCTGAGCACCGCCGAAGGCTACGGCTGCGTCGTTGCCAACCACCTGGCCCGCCACCATGGTGACGGCCTCTGGGATAACCGGGTTGACCTTACCCGGCATGATGGAGGAACCCGGCTGCAGGTCCTTCAGGTGAATCTCGGCCAGGCCGGTCAACGGGCCGGAGCCCATCATGCGCAGGTCATTGGCAATCTTATTGAGGGATACAGCAATCGAGCGCATGGCGCCGGAGAATTCCACCAAGCCATCGCGGGCAGCCTGTGCCTCGAAGTGGTTTTCTGCTTCCTTCAGTTCCTTCACGCCGGTGAGCTTCTTTAGCTCCTCGGTGACCTTCGCGCCGAAGTCAGCGGAGGTATTCAGGCCGGTACCTGTGGCGGTGCCGCCGATGGCCAGCTCACCCAAGCGCGGCAGGGTGGCCTCAATGCGTTCGATGCCCAGCTCGATCTGGCGGGCGTAGCCGCCGAATTCCTGGCCCAGGGTAACCGGGGTGGCATCCATCAGGTGGGTGCGGCCGGCCTTGACCACGTCGGCGAATTCCTTGGCCTTAGTGGTCAAGGATTCGTGGAGGACCTTCAGGCCCGGGATGAGGTCATTGACGGCAGCTTCCGTAGCAGCTACGTGCGTGGCGGTGGGGAAGGTGTCATTAGAGGACTGGCCCATATTCACGTGGTCATTTGGGTGAATTTCCACGCCATTGTTATGCGCCAAGGAGGCAATAACCTCATTGGTATTCATATTGGACGAGGTACCGGAACCGGTCTGGAATACGTCGATAGGGAAGGCATCGTTATGCTTGCCCTCGGCGATTTCGGTGGCGGCAGCAATGATGGCATCGGCCTTGTCCGCGTCCAGCTTGCCGGAATCCTTATTTACCTGGGCGCAGGCTGCCTTAAGCAGGCCAAGGGCGCGAATCTGCGCATTTTCCAGGCCACGGCCAGAGATAGGGAAGTTGTCCACTGCGCGCTGGGTCTGTGCACGCCACAGGGCATCTGCAGGAACCTTAACTTCGCCCATGGTGTCATGTTCAATGCGGTATTCAGTCATGTGAAGATCACCTCAGTTAATTGGGTAGTGTGTGCTTTCCAGTATGGCGGAGAACCAAAAGAAGGGCCGCCTTCGGGGGTGAACCCTACTTCTTGGTTGGCGTGTCGTAGTCCACGACGGAATACTCCTGCAGCTTGGACAGCTTGTGGATGGAGTCGATATAGCGGATGGTGCCGGACTTGGAGCGCATGACCAACGAGCGGGTAGTAGCGCCGGAATTGCGGTAGGAAACGCCGCGCAGCATGTCACCATTGGTCACGCCGGTGGCGGCGAAGTAGCAGTTTTCAGAGGAGACTAGATCATTGGTCTTGAGGACGCGGTCCAAATCATGGCCGGCGGCGCGGGCCTTTTCTGCTTCCTCTTCATCCTTCGGCCACAGCTTGCCCTGGATCTCGCCGCCCATGCAGCGCATCGCGCAGGCGGTAATGATGCCCTCTGGGGTGCCGCCGATGCCCATCATCATGTCGATGGAGTTTGAATCCTGGCAGGTGGCGATGGCGCCGGCTACGTCACCATCCATGATGAGGCGCACCTTGGCGCCTGCGGCGCGAATTTCAGAGATGAGCTGCTCGTGACGAGGACGGTCAAGGACCACCACGGTCAGATCGGAGGGGCGAATATTCTTCGCCTTTGCCACGGACTGGATATTCCACTCCACGGACTCGTTGATGTCGATAGCGCCAACTGCCTCGGGGCCAACGGCAATTTTTTCCATGTAGAAGACTGCGGAAGGGTCATACATGGTTCCGCGTTCGGCAGCCGCAATGACGGAGATAGCGTTGGGACGGCCTTCTGCCATCAAACGGGTACCGTCGACCGGGTCTACGGCGATATCCATGGCGGCACCCTCGCCGGTGCCTACCTCTTCGCCGTTAAAGAGCATGGGGGCCTCATCCTTTTCGCCCTCACCAATGACAACGACGCCGTTCATCGCTACGGAATTGATGAGCTTGCGCATGGCGTCGACCGCCGCGCCATCGCCCTCATTCTTCTGGCCGCGGCCTACCCAACGGCCGGAAGCGAGCGCTGCTGCCTCGGTGACACGAACCAGTTCCATTGCCAGGTTGCGGTCAGGAAGATAAGACGTATTTTCGGACATGTGTAGTGGTTGCCTTCCATAGTTTTCTCATCGAGGGGTGTTCCCCTTGATGCTCTACCTTTCCATTCTCGCACTTTTTTGCTCTAATGGGTTCGATTTTGCGCCCCATTTGTGGGGGATTGACAGATCTTTCGGGGCAAAAGGGGCCGTGTGGCTTTTTGAAAGCAGGCCGTGCGATACTAAGGCGCGTGGCTGCAGAAGAAAGACCAAAGATTTTTGAAGGCGCGAAGGACATCTCCCTGTCCCTCGCAGTCGTGGTGATTATGATGCTGCTCGCCGTGGGAGCGACCGGCCTGTGCTCAATTAACTCCGAAACCCAGCAGGGCGCGGTGCAGGAAGTGGATGAACAAACCTTCCTAGACACCCAAGCCCGCGCAGGGGTCGGTGCAATTCGCAATCCCGAAATGCCAGAGGGCTGGGAGGCCAATGCTGCCCGCCGCGTAGATATGGGCGGCGAGAACGCCACCGTGGTCAGCTGGGTGACCGCTGACCAAGGGTTTGTGGAATCTACGCAGACGCAGGTCGCGGCCGATAAAGCGGGCGAGGCGTACGACTCCAACTACCGCGGCATTGAATCCGCCCGCGAGGTCAAGGGGCACCAAGTGCGGGTGCTAGAAAGCGACGATGATTCCGTGCGCCGCCTGTGGGTTACGGATTTGGGCGATGCCCGCCTCATCATCTCCGGCGCCGCGAACGACAGTGACTTTGAGGCGGCTACCGCTGCGTTTATCGACGCCGCACCTGTAGCCGGAAAATAACCTCGCCCAAGCCTTCTTCCGCGGCGGTAGCGCTAAGACCGTCGCCGGACTGGGCAATAACCTCCGCCAAAGCCTCCGCATCCAGGCCGCTGAGGCGTGTCTTTCCTGCGAAGACATCGATGCGCTCACGCTGCGAGCGCTGCGGATAAATGGCAATCTCGCGTACTTTGTCGTCCGTAAAGCGCAGCACCACGGATTGGGAGAAGTAGCTCACCTCATTATCGTCGCGGGTGTGTGCAGGACCGAAGAATTCTTCTACGAATTCTCGGGAATCTCCCGCCATGATGGAACCGGCGGCCGCGGATTTCGATACAAAGTCCACGCGCTCGCCTGGATACCCATAAATCTGCACTACTCGTCTCCTTCAGCGTCTGCGTCCTCGGCCTTATCGAGCGCGTCTTCCACACGCTTCGCCGCGCCGTCGAGGTGCGCCTCGCACGCACGGGCAAGGGCCTCGCCGCGCTCCCAATACTTTAGCGACTCATCCAAGCCCATCTGCCCAAGCTCGAGAATCTTGACGGTTTCAATGAGCTCATCGCGAGCTTGCTCATAGCTCAATTCTTCTACTGGGGTAAAAGCATCCTGGCCTGGCTGGCCGGTACCAATGGTGTCATCGGACATGATTTTCTCCTCGTCTCGTGATTAATCGGCGGCCTGGGAGGCCATAGAAACTGCGGTAATAGATCCATCGCCCACCCGAATGCGCAGTTGAGCGCCGGGCGGGGATTGCTTATAAGAGGTGACGACCTCGGGCCCGGAACCGTCCTTGGGTACTACCTGGACAATGGAGTACCCGCGGGCGAGAGTCGCCGACGGTCCCAATGCTGATACGCGGGCGCGCAGCGATTCCACGTGGCGGGTTTCTCGCTCCACCATGACTTCAATTTCTCGCCGCATGGTAGCGCGGGTACGCTCCACCTCTTCGCGGCGCGCACGGATAGGGGTCATCGGGTCTGCCATGACAGGCCGGGAACGAATGTTGTCGAGGCCGCGCCGTTCCCTTTCCACCCAGCCGCGCAGCGCGGCCGCCATGCGAGAGCGAGCCTCTGCGACGATGGCGCGCTCCTCTGCCACAGAGGGTACGACGCGCTTTGCGGCGTCGGTAGGCGTAGCAGCGCGCAGGTCGGCGACGTTATCGAGCACTGGGCTATCCGGCTCGTGACCAATGGCAGAGACTACTGGGGTGCCTGCCGCAGCTACTGCGCGTTGCAGTGCTTCTTCCGAGAAGGGCAGCAGATCTTCCACGGAGCCGCCGCCACGGGCGATGATGATGACGTCGACTTCAGGATCCGCATCAAGTTGCTGGAGCGCATCGATAACCTCAGGTACCGTATTCGCACCCTGAACCGCAGTATTGAGGACGCGGAACTGCACTGCTGGCCAGCGGTCATGAGCTACCGCCATCACATCCCGCTCTGCAGCAGAACCACGGCCGGTAATCAGCCCAATTTTGTGTGGCAGGTAGGGGAGCGGTCGCTTGCGTGCGGGATCGAAAAGGCCTTCAGCAGATAGCTGTTGGCGCAGCTTTTCAATGCGAGCAAGCAGATCGCCAATGCCCACATGGCGAATTTCGGTGGTCCATAGCGAAAAGGATCCGCGTCCAGCGTAAAAGGCAGGCTTACCGTGGACAATGACGCGGTCGCCGTCCTTCAGCGGTGCTGACAATGACTGCAGCATCGATGATGGGCAGGTTAACTGCACGGACTTTTCCTGCTGTACGTCACGCAGCGTGAGGTAGGACAGCTTCCAGGTGGGCTTGAAGTTGATTTGGGTCAACTGACCCTCTACCCACAGGTAACCCAGGCGCTCGATCCAGCCCTTGACTTGGTCATTGACCTTGCCAACGGGCCAGGGAGTATCCGGTGTATTTGCCGGTTGATTCACACAGCCTCCCTTTCTTCAGTCTGCCGTGTTCTTCCGTCTAGTTTAGGGGCCAGCGCAGTTGATTGTCCCGCTCGGGGTGGCCAGAAAGGTGACGTTAGGCCCCGCTATTGTTTTGCGTAGTGTTTCGATACTCTGGGAGCCATGACTGATGGTAAAAATGTACTTCTCGCGGCCCCGCGCGGATACTGCGCGGGCGTGGACCGCGCGGTCGAGACCGTAGAAAAGGCGCTGGAAAAGTACGGCGCGCCCATTTATGTACGCAAACAAATCGTGCACAACCGTTACGTCGTAGAGTCTCTGGCAGAACGCGGCGTCATCTTCGTCGACGAGGCCTCTGAGGCTCCAGAAGGCGCCCACCTAGTCTTCTCCGCCCACGGCATTTCCCCAGCCGTGCGCGCAGAGGCAACGCAGCGCAAGCAGCTTACTTTGGACGCCACCTGCCCATTGGTAACCAAGGTGCACAAGGAAGCCCAGCGCTTCCAGCGCGATGGCTACCACATCCTCTTGGTTGGCCACGAAGGCCACGAAGAAGTGGAAGGCACCGCCGGCGAAGCTCCTGAGGTCACCCACCTCGTGGATGGCGTCGAGGGCGTCGCCAAGCTGCCAGAGTTCCTGCAGGATGAGAAGCTTATTTGGCTGTCCCAGACCACGCTATCGGTGGATGAGACCATCACCATCGTCAATAAGCTGCGCGAGCGCTTCCCGCACCTGGAGAACCCGCCTTCAGACGATATTTGCTACGCCACCCAAAACCGCCAAGAATCCGTCAAAGCCATCGCCCCACAGTGCGATCTGATGATTGTGGTGGGCTCTAAGAACTCCTCCAACTCGGTGCGCTTGGTTGAGGTGGCGCTCGAGGCAGGCGCCAAAACTTCCCACCTCGTGGATTTTGCCAAGGAAATCGACGAAGCCTGGCTGGAAGGCGTCCAGACGGTCGGCGTAACGTGTGGTGCTTCGGTACCTGAGTTGCTGGTACGCGAAGTACTGGAGTTCCTGGACGAGCGTGGTTATAGCGACGTAGAGCAGGTAACGACTTCTACCGAGACGATTACCTTCGCCCTACCGCGCGACCTGCGCCCAGCACGCACCTAAGTAGCCTTGGCCTATACGGCAGTTAAAACTAAAGAAAGGCCCGGAAACGGGCCTTTCTTTGTGCTTTAATCCTCGTCGTAGAGGTTATCGTCCCAACCTTGCTTGGGCTGTTCCTTCTCTTTCTGAGACGCCGGAACCGAATCGCCAGCGCGCCGGGCAGGATCCGGGCGCAGTGGATTGTTGCGTTCCTCTTGTTGTATTCGGCGACGCTCTTCACGGTCGCGACCACGTAGGCGATCCTTGGGCGCGGGGCGTGATTTCTTCAACGTGTGCGAGGCGCGGGCGCGCTGCGGAGAGACTTGAGACTGCTTGGAGTTCTTTGCCGGTTTATCGCGCGCCATCAAGTCTGCAACCGATAGGCGCTCCTCGCGGTTGCGTCGGTCTTGGTCGGCGTCGGCTCGGCGGGAAGCGGTTTCCATTTCGGCGGTGCGCTTGGCCGTCTTGCGGTAGCGTGCCCAGCGCAGCCAGGCGATGATTGCCGCGCCCACCAGGGCAATGAGGAGCCACAGGAACCTCTGGACAAGGGGGAAAGCCGCGGTGACGATCGCCGTCTTGGAAAACGCCGATGCGCCCTCTGGCAAGTTGGCCTTGGTGATAAAGAAACCGGCCAGGACCACCGTTATGGCATACACAATGGGGATAGAAGCCACGGTGAGGAAGAGCCCCCGTTCTTCTACGATGAGCGCCACCAGCAGTGAGCCGATGACGAGGAACGCGAGGTAAGCCCACCCGATGGTACCCATGAGGATGGAAATCAACGCGCCCGTGAGCAAGATTGCCGCGAGCAGCCCAAGACCCTTGCCCAGCGAGATGCTGGGGAGGCCGGAGCTTTGGGCGGCGGAGGACTTTCTTTGCTTGGCTTGTGACACGTCGGAAGATCCTACCGGTTGCCGCCGGCCCATGGCTATTTCCACGCACGAAAGCGGCGGATTTATAGTTCCGAATTCCCGCGCGGCCAGGTATCAATAGGCAAGGGCTCCCGCGGGGTGCGATCCGTGCGGCCCGGGATATCCATCTCATGCAGTTTGCGGGCGGTGACGCCCACGCGGGAATCGAGCGAGGAAAGCGTGGCGTTATAAGCCTCGACTGCTTTCTCCAGGTTATGGCCCACCTTGCCGTAGTGATCAGAAAGCGTATTCAGGCGCGTATACAGTTCGCGCCCCAAGCGCTGGACCTCCTTAGCCTTGGCGGAAAGGTCTTCCTGGTGCCACCCCATGGCCACCGTGCGCAAGAGTGCAAAAAGCGAGCTGGGGGTGGCGATGACTACATTGCGTTCAAAGGCGTACTCGATAAGTTCCGGGTCTACCGATAATGCGGCATCAAGGAAGGGGTCTGCGGGAACAAAGAGGATAACGAACTCGGGCGTTGGTTGAAACGCCTCAATATAGTCCTTCTGCGATAGTGCTTGGACGTGGCCGCGCATTAAATGCGCGTGGCGGCGGAGGAAGCCGGCGTGCTCTTCTGGATCATCGGTTTCCAGGGCGTCAAGGTAAGAGGTAAAGGGAACCTTGGCATCGACGATGATGTGGCGGCCACCGGCTAAATTGATGAGCATGTCAGGGCGGACGATGCGCCCGCCCAATGGGGCGGAGACCTGGCAATCAAAGTCCACGTGTTTGGTCATACCGCCGAGCTCAACCACGCGCTCCAATTGCACCTCGCCCCAACGGCCGCGCACATTGGGTGAGCGCAACGCGGTCACAAGCTTGTCGGTGCGTTCGGTCAGGCGGGAGGAGGTGCGGGTCACCGCCTGCACCTGGCTGGAGAGGGAGGCGAGGAGCGCGGTGCGATCTTCCTCAATTTCTTGGAGCTGAAATCCCAAGCGGTCCATGGCCTTTTCTAGCGGTTGGAGTTCGGCTTGGCGGCGCTGCGAGTCTTGCAGCGCGCGGTGCTCGGCGCTCGGCGCGGAGCGAGTAGCGGAGTAAGAATGGGCCAGCCAGCCCATTACCGCGCCGAGGATGAGGCCGATAAAAAGTAGCAGCACGGGCAAAGTGGAAGTCATGGCTTCCAGCATGGCACGCGCTGCCGACACGACCCACTATTTTTTCGAATCTCCGTTCAAAAGGCCTTCGAAGGCGTCGCGGGCGCGGCGCAGGTTTGCGCGCATGCCGGGCTTGTCATGCTCCTTGGGGGTGGACTCCATGTTGAGGGCGGCGTCGAGGGAATTGGAATCGCCGTCCGCGGAGACGTCGGCAAACGCGCCTTCTGGGGCTGCATAGTCCGGCATCTTGAGCCATGCTTCGCGCTTATAACGCCCTTGGTCTTCGGTGTAACGGCCGATGAGATAACCAGCAACGGTAGAAAAGTCCAGATCCGCGGCGGACTTTTCACCCGACTGCAGCTTCATCATGTCTTGGCCGTAGCGGTAGGCCACCGCAAACATAGCGGCCGTCGGAACCGCGAGGAAGCCACCTATCAGGCCAAAGAGAGCTGAGCCTACCGTTACGGAAACTAGGACGATAACCGGGTGCAGGTCCATAGCCTTGGACTGCAGCCAAGGCGAGAGAACATTGCCTTCCAACTGCTGGACCAGCAACACCAGGCCGAGGACGAGCAGAGCCTTGGTTACGCCAAGGGAGACCAACGCGATGGTGACGGAGAGGGCGCCGGCCACGATCGCGCCGACGAAGGGGATAAAACCCGCGATAAAGGTGATGATCGCCAAAGCCATGGCCAGCGGAACGCCGATAAGGGCGAGGCCGACGCCGATAAAGACGGCGTCGACAAGCGAGACAACTGCCTGCGCGCGAATGAAGCCGCCCAGTGTCGCCCACGCGCGGGTAAGTAGCTCAGTAAGGTGCCAGCCGGCGCGCTTGCCCGTGGCATCGCGCAGCCAGGGAAGGAACTTAGTGCCGTCCTTCAGGAAGAAGAAGGTCAGCACCAGCACAATAAAGAGGGTGACCAGGATTGATGTGGCCGTGCCGATGCCGGTAAAGACCGAGCCTGCGATGGCGCCGGCACGTTGCTGCAGCCAGGACGCCGCCTCGTCGATGTAGCTACTCATGTCATCGCTATCGAGGTTAAGCGGTGGGCCCTGGGCCCAGAGCTGCAGGCTTTGGATGCCGGAGACCGTCTGCAAATACAGGGAGCGGGATTGCCGCATGAAATCTGGGGCAACAAACGCAATGAGGCCGCCAACAGCCGTGAAGGAAACCAAAATGGTTACGGCGGCCGCCAACGCGGCGGGCAGGCCAATGTTTCGCAGCTTCTTCGCCACTGGCGCCAGAACGGTGCAGATAATAAGGGCCAAAAGCACCGGCAAAAGGCCCTGCCAGAAGTTACCTAGCAAACGGTAGAGGGCGTAGAGGAAAACGCAGATGATGAGCAGCCGAACGGCCCATAGGGAGGCGGACTTAATCACCTCGCCGGCGATGACGGAGCGGTCTACCTGATCACCTGGTGGATGTGGGGATACATCCTCCAGCTTGCTGGTGTCAAAGCTTTCATCAAACTTATCGCCCAAGCCCGCCTGGGGGTCATCGGGCAGCGGTTGGTTATCAGAATTCACCCCACCATCTTGCCTTAAAAGAAGGCGGGTGCGTTAGGATTGGCCCCGTGAGTCTTACACTAGGAATCGTCGGCCTGCCCAATGTGGGCAAGTCCACTTTGTTTAATGCCCTGACCCGTTCCGAGATCCTGGCGGCGAACTACCCGTTTGCCACCATCGAGCCCAATGTGGGCCTGGTGGAGCTGCCGGATTCCCGCTTGACCCAACTGGCGGAGATGTTTAACTCTGAGCGCATCCTTCCTGCCACCGTGTCCTTCGTGGACATCGCCGGCATCGTCTCCGGCGCTTCCCAGGGTGAAGGTATGGGCAACGCGTTCCTAGCCAATATCCGCGAGGCAGACGCTATTTGCCAGGTGGTGCGCGCCTTCTCTGATGACAATGTTATTCACGTTGATGGCAAGGTGGACCCGCGCAACGATATCTCCGTTATTAATACCGAGCTCATTCTCGCGGACCTCCAGACCATCGAAAAGGCCCTGCCGCGCCTGGAAAAGGATGCGCGCAAGAACAAGGATTTGGCCGCCGAGGTGGAGGCAACCAAGAAGGCCCAGGAGATTCTGGAAGATGATCGCACCCTCTTCGCCGCGGCGAAGGAGGGCGAGATTGACCTCGCACTCGCGCGCGATCTGCACCTGATGACGGCTAAGCCCTTCCTCTATGTCTTCAATTCGGATGAAGCAGTGCTTACCGACGACGCTAAGAAGGAAGAACTCCGCCAGCTCGTCGCCCCAGCCGAGGCTGTATTCCTCGATGCGCAGACCGAAACCGAGCTGCTCGAGCTAGAAGAAGACGAAGCCCGCGAACTGCTCGAGGCCGTAGGCCAAGATGAGCCGGGCTTAGCTACCCTGGCTAAGGCAGGTTTTGCCACCTTGGGTCTGCAGACCTACCTCACCGCCGGTGAGAAGGAGGCCCGTGCGTGGACCATTAAACAGGGCTCTGCCGCACCGCAGGCAGCTGGAGTCATCCACACCGACTTTGAGAAGAAGTTCATTAAGGCCGAGATCGTTTCCTTCGATGACCTGGTAGACGCCGGCTCCATGGCTGAGGCCCGTGCGCATGGCAAGGTCCGCCAAGAGGGTAAGGACTACATCATGCAGGACGGCGATGTGTGCGACTTTAAGATCGGCGGCTGATTCCACACCGCTCTGAAGTGGCCCTTTGTTAGAGGGGGAAGGCGCAACCCACTCGCGCGCAAGAGAAGGTAGCGAAGACGAAACTTCCGCGTTACTGTGGGCGGCGCACCCGAACAAAGGAGGCCGCAACATGGCTGAACTAGATAACAAGACCATTGCCATCATCGCTACCGATGGCTTCGAAGACTCTGAGCTGACCTCCCCGTTGGAGGCCGTGAAGAACGCAGGCGCTATCGTGCGTGTCCTCGCCCCAGAGGCCGGCACCATTACCGGCAAGAAGGGCACGGAGATTTCCGTTGACGCCGCTACCGCTGACTCCACTAGCGAGTCTTTCGATGGCATCATTCTGCCTGGCGGTACCGATAATGCTGACCTCATCCGCTTGGATAAGGCTGCGGTGGAAATCGTGCGCAACCACATGAGCAAGGATCTGCCGCTCGGCGCCATCTGCCACGGTGCTTGGATCCTGGCTGATGCTGAAGCCCTCAAGGGCCGCACCCTGACGTCCTTCCCGTCCCTGCAGACCGACCTGCGCAATGCAGGTGCCACCTGGGTAGATGAGGAAGTCCACTGCGACCAGGGCTTGGTCTCGTCCCGCACTCCAGATGACCTGCCAGCCTTTAACGCCAAGCTGGTAGAAGAGTTTGCAGAGGGCCAGCACTAAAGCTTCACGAATTTAAGCCACGGGAGTTTCCCGTGGCTTTTTTCGATCTTGCGCCGGTGTCACATGCCCTATAAAGTTAGGATTTCCAGAAGGGGAGTAGTTCCCTCGGTTAATTCCGAGATGACTGGTCGACATACTGGCGTTTAGCCCGGCCAGCCAGCGCCCGCAGTGCCCGCGGCCGTGAACGAGACCTTCGGTCCGCAACCGAACCGAAGGGAGAAGTGACTATGTCCTCCATAGGCTCAGAGCAGCGCATTCTTGAGCGCTTCATGCAGCTATCCATCGCCGCCGCTGTGGCTACCATCATCCTCAAGGCCTTGGCCGCTTGGTTTACCGGCTCGGTGGGCTTCCTCTCTGATGCCTTCGAATCCCTCGTGAATCTCGTCGCGGCCGTCGCCGGCTTTTATGCCCTCCGGATTGCCTCTAAGCCGGCCGACGATAACCACCAGTTTGGCCACGGCAAAGCCGAGTATGTCTCCGCCTTGGTAGAGGGCGCAATGATTTTTATTGCGGCCGGCATGATCATTTACACGGCGATCCAACGCTTCTTTGTTCCGCAGCCGATTGAAGAGCCGGGCTGGGGCTTGGCGTTGTCAACCCTTTCGTCCGTGCTCAACGGCGCGGTGGGCATCGCGCTCATACATGCAGGTAAGCGCTACCGTTCCGCCACCTTGGAGGCGGATGGGCACCATTTGCTTACCGACGTCTGGACTTCCGTCGGCGTCCTTGTCGGCATCGCCGCCGTATTCCTTACTGGCTGGTGGTGGCTGGATCCTGTAGTGGCGCTTGCAGTGGGCATCAATATCTTATGGACGGGCTATAGCCTCCTGCGCGATTCGGTGAGTAGCCTGCTTTCTGAGGCGCTTCCCGACGACGAGCGTCAGAACATTAGGCAGCTCCTAGCTCGGCTGGAGCAGGAACACTCGGTAAACTTCACGGATCGTCGCACCGTGGCCTCTGGCCGCCAGCGGTTGGTGTACCTGACCATGGAGGTGCCAGGGGAGTGGAGCGTCATGCACTCCCACGAGGTTGCAGACGCAGTGGAAATTGCCCTCGACGAGCTTTACCCAGGCTGCAGTGCGTTCATCCATGTGGAACCAGCCGGCCTGGAAAATCGGCGTCCGTACCTATTCCGCTAAGACTTAATCTTCTCAGCTTTCTGCCGACAGCTGAGGTGAATGCGCACTAGACCAATATGTGTGTAGGCCTGTTCGGGTGTACGGTCCTGTATACCGCCTGTGGATATTGGGAGAAAAAGTACACCCTCGTTAAAGAACTCTGTGGGGTAGCTGTCACCGCATTTTGGGGGTGTGGTGAACAGTGGACGATTTGGAGATCGTGAGGGGGTGCGTCTAGGGCACTGCGGGCGAGGGAATCGACATCCGGTTTCCGCAGTTCGGGTGCTTATGGTGCAGATTTTCCAATGTTGCAGAACTGTTACTAACCGTTCTGAGCTGCATGAAGCTTGGATATGGTGAACAAAATCGAGAAAAATCTCCGCTAGCGGTCGAAAAATTTTGATTTCTCCGTATGGTGGTTGTCACAGCAAGCAATTGGAGATTTTCACCCCCACACTCCACGTGGCGGGGTTAGAAAATGTCCTTTTGTTTGGTTGAAGATAGCTATACCAATAGCAGAAAGGATTTACTGACAATGGGTAAGAACATTAAGGACCTCTTTAACGCAACCGCATACGACAAGAACGGCGAGAAGCTGGGCGATGTTAACGAGGTATTCGTTGATGACCAGTCCGGCCAGCCTACCTTCGTTGAGGTTAACCACGGCCTGTTCGGCATGAACTCCAGCCTGGTTCCGCTGCGTGGACACGACTTCTCCGGCGATGACCTGAAGCTGGGCTTCTCCAAGGACCGTATCAAGGATGCTCCGGACTTCGACTCCGATAAGCCGCTGACCCCTGAGGCGCAGTCCGATATCTTCAAGCACTACGGTCTGGAAAGCGCACACGACGTTACCGACTACAAGGACTCCAACCTTGACTCCAAGCGCGACGTTCAGGCTGGCGCTGACAAGGATCACAACCTGACCGCAGGTGCTGGCGCTGCTGGTGCAGGCGTTGCTGGTGCACATGCTGACGAGAAGAAGGCAGACACCCACACCACCGACGCTGCTGCTACCGAGCGCAAGGCTGGCGTAGCTGATGACGCTGCAGCTGCACGCACCAACAACGATGGCGAGCTCATCCGTTCCGAGGAGCAGCTCAACGTCAACAAGGAGCGCGTGGCTACCGGTGAGGCTCGCCTGCGCAAGTACGTTGTGACCGACACCGAGACTGTCGAGGTTCCGGTTGAGCGCGAAGAGGTTCGCGTCGAGCGCACCCCGATCAACGCTGAGGATGCCAAGAACTACAACGGCGCTATCTCCGGTGACTCCGAGGAAGCTTCCGTCACCCTGCACGAGGAGCGCGTAAACGTGAACAAGGAGACCGTTCCGGTTGAGAAGATCAACCTGAAGAAGGACACTGTTCGCGACACCGAGACTCACACCGAGGAGCTGCGCAAGGAGCAGATCGACACCGATGGTGTTGACGGCCTCAAGAAGTAAAAGCGCATAGCTAAACGCCCGCAAGGACTACCTTGCGGGCGTTTCTTGTGTCTGAATTAGGAGACTGGTTTAAGCTTTGACGCCGATGGCCTCAGCCGAGTCAGAATCCATAATGTCCTTGACACCGCTCTCGGCAGCATCCCATGTTGCCTTGTCCTGGATGCCGGCGCGCTTAGCCACGATGGTGG
The DNA here is from genome assembly GCF_039907195.1 of Corynebacterium sp. c3Ub_189. NCBI lineage: Bacteria > Bacillati > Actinomycetota > Actinomycetes > Mycobacteriales > Corynebacteriaceae > Corynebacterium > Corynebacterium sp. c3Ub_189. The sequence continues at coordinate 31,069 of NZ_JASBOF010000019.1, forward strand.
CGCACAGCACCTGTCCGGTGACGTTGAGCGCGGTACGGCCCATGTCAATAATCGGCTCGATGGCGAGCAGGAGACCAACACCGGCCAGTGGCAGGCCGAGTGTAGAAAGCGTCAGGGTAAGCATCACCGTTGCGCCCGTGGTGCCTGCGGTAGCAGCGGAACCAATAACGGACACAAAGATGATGAGCAGGTACTGGGTGAAGTCAAGGTCAATGCCGTAGAACTGGGAGACGAAGATGGCGGCGATGGCTGGGTATACGGAAGCGCAGCCATCCATCTTGGTGGTTGCTCCTAGCGGAATAGCAAAGGAAGCGTACTCGGACGGAACGCCCATAGCCTTTTCGCTGAAGCGCTCGGTAGCTGGCATGACGCCCATCGAAGAACGGGTGACAAAGCCCAGGGAGGTCACGGGCCATACGCGCTTGAAGAAGCCGATGACCGGGATCTTGTTGAACTTCAGCACTGCCGGGTAGACCACGGCAAATACCAGGCCCATGCCGACGTACATGGCTAAGACGAACTTGCCCAGTGAGCCCAGTGCATCCCAGCCGTAGGTGGCTACGGCCTTGCCGATGAGGGCCGCGGTGCCAATCGGGGCAAGGCGGATAATCCACCACAGGATGACCTGGATGACCTTCAGGAAGGACTCGGTAAAACGTAGGAAAGGCTCAGCAGGCTTGCCGGTCTTGACAGCGGCGATACCAATGGCCAGCGAGATGACAAGGAGCTGGAGGGCGCCAAAGCTGAGGGATACTTCGCCGTCGGAAAGCGAGGCAGAAAGGCCTACGAAGTTCTGGGGCAGAAGCTGCTCAAAGAACGCGGTCCATGAACCGACGTGGGAAGGATCCTGCGCGGTGGCAGCGTCGATGCTTGTGCCGATGCCCGGCTTCATCACGACGGCGACGATGATGCCCGTCAAGACGGAGAAGAATGCGGTAATGGCAAACCATACAAGCGTGGAAATTGCCAGGGAAGCGGCGTTGGCCACCTTGCGCAGATTAGCGACGGAGGTAACGACAGCAGCGAAGATGAGTGGCGGGATCATCACCTTGAGCAGCTGGACGTAGGCGTTGCCGACTCCCGTGAGCAGGGTGGTCAACCAGCCCGGGTTGTCTGGGTCGGTATCCATGCCGGAAGCAATGAAGCCCAGGATAAGGCCGATGATGAGACCCGCGATGACCTGAGCGCCGAATCCCGTGGCCCAGCCGGGAAGCTTGGAGCGCGAAGATTCTTGTTGGGACATAAAGATTCCTTTGAAAATAAAAATGGACAGATCGGACTATTTTTCAGATACTGTCCTGTTCAACTTCAACATCGCTCAGCTTATTCCTTCTACGTCTGTAGGTACAAAGTGCGAGTTATCTGCCGTGGCCGAAACCTCACCTTTCGTGCTCACGGAAAGGTGGATTTGCGCTGGCTTTATGGTGCCGGTGAGCGCGAAGGGAAGGGAGCCTGAACTACCACGTGTGTCCCATTGCTAACTTTAAGTAGCTACTCTCTCTATCTTTCTCAGGAGGAACAGTCATGGGTTGGGTTAAACCTCTCGTTGGCATTGTCGCAGTTGGCGCAGTGGCTTCCGTTGCTTTAGGCGGCGGTGATGAAGATACTGTGGTTGTCAACCGAGTGATCGATGGCGACACTATTGACGTCGACATAGACGGCGAAAATACCCGCGTCCGTCTACTTAATATTGATACGCCGGAAATCGGCTATAACGGCGAACCGAGTGAGTGCCTCGCGGAGGAAGCGAAGCAGTACTTGGAAGGACGGCTTCCAAAAGGGACGGAGGTTCGGTTGGAATATGACTCCGAGCGGACCGACAAGTACGGTCGCACTCTTGCCGGTGTCTTTATTGACGATGACTTCATTAACGCGGATGTCGCGGCCGAAGGGCTAGCCACGGCGGTTGTATTTGGCGGAAACGACAAGTTTTACGACGAAGTGCACAATGCCGAACGCGGCCCTAAAGACGCCGGCGAAGGGATCTTTGGGGTCTCGGACGAGTGCAAGGTTTCCAGCGACAAGGACATGGCCGAGGCGCTTAGCGGCGCTGAAGCCGCGGCGGCAGCATTTGCAGCTTCCGGGGAAGCTGATATTGCAGGGTACGAGGATGTACTGGACAAGTCAGCAGCTGCGAAGGCTGGATTAGCGGTTCTGACTCACCGCAAAGATGCTCGAAGCACCTTCCAGAAGGCGGCGTATCCGGATGCTCCCAAGGAGATTGCCGCGAAGAAGGAACGCGAGCTTGAGGGGAAGGAGAAGCAAGCCCGTGAAGAGCTCGAGAAATTGGAGGAGAAAGAACGGGAGGAAGAGAAGCGCGAGAAGGAGCGCCAGGAAGAAGAACGCCGTCGTGCAGAGCAGCGGCAGGAAGAGATTCGCCAGCAGGAGCACGACGCGCCTGAAGTAGAGGTAGCGGAGCAGCCGACGCTTGACGAGGTGGCTGGCTATCAAGCCCCCCGAGCAGCAGCCCGCACCTCAGCCGGCACCGGTGGTCGATAACTACACCGGGTGTCGAGCTTATGGCGGAAACTATGCCATGACGTCAGTAGATAAGAATGGACGTTCATACGCGAAGATCGACTGCACTACGAAGCAGCAGATTGGTTAGGCAGCCCGCCCTTCGCGCTCACGGGCAGAACCCTGAGTGCTTGGAGCATGGCTCCCGGTGAGCGCGAGGGGAGCGGGGTTGGGGCCTACACCCTTGCCGCTCACCAAAACCAAGGGGAAGCGCCATCCTGGCGCTGCCGGTGAGCGCGAAGGGCGGGAGTGTCCCGGAATCTGAAATACTGGCGGCATGAAGATCCTCGTAACCGCATTCGACGCCTTCGGCGGAGAGAGCATAAACCCCACGGAACGAGCTCTTCAGCAACTACCGGATCGCATTGGAGACGCGGAGCTCATCAAGCTGGTGATCCCGACGAAGTTCGGGGAATCGCTGCGTCGGGCGATTGAGGCGGCGGAGGGCTCGGCGGTCGATGCAATTGTATGTTTGGGCCAGGCCGGCGGGCGGGCACATATCACCCCGGAGCGGGTCGCGATCAACGTGATGGATGCCGATATTCCTGATAATGCGGGTTATCAGCCGGTGGATGTACCGGTTGTGGAAGGCGGCCCGACGGCCTATTTCTCTACGCTGCCGGTAAAGGAAATGGTCGCGGCGGTGGGGGATAGTCCGGCGCGATTGTCGAATACGGCCGGGACTTTCGTATGTAACCAGCTGCTCTATGGCCTCCTGCATCACTTCGAGGGGACGAGGGTGAGCGCGGGATTTGTCCACGTGCCGTATATAACAGAGCAGGAGAAAACGGATAAGCCCATGATGGAGCTAGCGGACATCGTCGAGGGGGTTAAGCGGGCACTCTGGGCGGTGCAAGCTAGTTAGGGTAGCCTTTGTAGCTTTTTGGCTCAGCTAAATATAGATTTAGGGATATGTCTCGCTTTAGCCCTCTCAACTGGCCGGTTGTGCGCCAGCTGCGCAGTGGCGATCCCTTCGGAAGGGACGTCAATACGCAGTCTCAAAAGAGCAAAGATAAGCATGGGCGCACCGTGGAAGCAGACCGCGTGGTGCAGTCGGTGTGCCCGTACTGTGCGGTCGGTTGTTCGCAGCGCGTGTATGTCAAAGATGACCGCGTCATCCAGGTGGAGGGCGATCCGGATTCGCCCATTTCTCGTGGACGCCTGTGCCCGAAGGGATCTGCGTCGGAGCAGTTGATTAACTCCGCTACGCGCCTTACCAAGATTAAGTATCGTGCGCCGCACTCGACGGAGTGGCAGGATCTTGATGAAGATACCGCGATGGAGATGATTGCGGATCGTTTCTTGGAAGCCCGCCGGAACGGTTGGCAGGATGTGGACGATGAAGGTCGTGCGCTCAACCGCACGATGGGCATCGCCGGTTTGGGTGGTGCAACCTTGGATAATGAGGAAAATTACCTCATCAAGAAGCTATTTACCGCCGCTGGTGCGATTCAGCTCGAAAACCAGGCGCGCATATGACACTCCGCCACTGTTCCTAGTCTAGGAACTTCGTTTGGCCGCGGCGGCGCAACCCAACCGCTGCAGGATATGGCGAATGCGGACTGCATCGTCATTGAGGGTTCTAACATGGCCGAGTGTCACCCCGTGGGATTCCAGTGGGTGGTGGAAGCCAAGAAGCGTGGTGCACGCATCATTCACGTGGATCCGCGCTATACGCGCACGTCAGCCTTTGCGAATCGCCACATCGGCATTCGCGGCGGCACGGACGTGGTGCTTTTGGGCGCAGTCATTAACTACTTGCTGGAAAACGAGCTGTACTTCCATGACTACGTGGTGGCGTATACCAATGCGCCGATGATCATTTCGGAGGACTACCAAGACACCGAAGATCTGGACGGTCTGTTCTCTGGTTATGACCCAGAGACCGGCAAGTACGTTACGGATTCGTGGCAGTACGTACAGAAGCCGGAGGGTGCGTCGTGGAATGTGGAACGCGATGAGACGCTAGAGCATCCGAATTCGGTCTTCCAGATTCTCAAGCGCCACTACGCGCGCTATACGCCTGAGGTAGTGGAGGAGACCTGCGGTATTGCGCAGGAGGATTTCTTCTATCTAGCCGAGTCGATAGCGCAGAACTCTACGCCGGAGCGCACTACCTGCTTTGCTTATGCGTTGGGCTTTACCCAGCACACCTTGGGTGCGCAGTTCATCCGTACCGCAGCTATTTTGCAGCTGCTGACCGGTAATGTGGGCCGTCCTGGATCGGGCATTATGGCGCTGCGCGGTCACGCCTCGATTCAGGGATCTACCGATATCCCGACGTTGTTCCACTCGTTGCCGGGGTATTTGCCCATGCCGAGCGTCGATAAGCAAAGCTGGCCAGAGTTTGTCGATGGAATCCGTAATGAGTCGCAAAAGGGCTTTTGGCAGATCGGTGAGAACTACGCGGTCTCGCTGATGAAGTCCTATTGGGGCGATGCGGCAACCAAGGACAACGGTTGGGGCTATGACCTCATGCCGCGCATCTCTGGCGCGCATTCAACCTATGAAACGCTCATGGCAATGCTGGATGAGCAGGTGGAAGGCTATTTTGTCTTCGGCCAGAATCCGGCCGTGGCGCAGTCCAACGGCGGAATGCAGCGCCGCGGTTTGGCCGCGCTGAAGTGGCTGGTGGTGCGCGATTTCCAGGAGATTGAGACCGCCTCCTTCTGGAAAGACTCGCCGGAGATTAAAAACGGTGAGCTCAAGACCGAAGACATCGGCACTGAGGTCTTCTTGATGCCGGCGGCCACACACGTGGAAAAGGCTGGCACCTTTACCCAGACGCAGCGGATGCTGCAGTGGCGCTTCCAAGCAGCGCCGCCGCCGGGCGAGGCCAAGAGTGACCTGTGGTTCTTCTACCAGTTGGGCAAGAAGATTAAGGAGCGCCTGCGCGATTCCACTGATCCGCGAGATATTCCTCTGCAGAAGGTCACGTGGGACTATGTGGAAACCGAGGAAGGCGAGCCGAATTCTGAGGATATCCTCAAGGAGATCAACGGCTACTACCTAGAGGGCCCGAAGAAGGGCGAGCTTTTGCCTGCCTTCGTGGAGATGAAAAACGATGGCAGTACCTCGGGTGGTTGCTGGATCTATACCGGCGTGTTTAAGGACGGCATTAATCAGTCCGCGCGCAAGGTTCCGGGTTCGGAGCAAAACGAGGTAGCTCCGGAGTGGGGTTGGGTATGGCCGGCCAACCGCCGCCTGCTCTACAACCGTGCTTCGGCGAAGCCGGACGGCACTCCGTGGTCGGAGCGCAAGAAATATGTGTGGTGGGATGCTGACCAGGGTAAATGGGTTGGCGATGACGTGCCGGACTTCCCGGCTACCAAGGCCCCGGACTACAAGGCTCCGGTCGACGCCGTGGGTCCGGACGCCCTCGACGGCACCGATGCCTTCATCATGCAGGCGGATGGCCGCGGTTGGCTGTTTGCGCCGTCGGGGCTTTCCGACGGCCCATTGCCCACCCACTATGAGCCGCACGAGTCTCCGGTGCACAATGTGCTGTACAAGCAACAGCAATCGCCGACGCGCCTGACCATTAAGCGCCCAGACAACTTGTCGCGCCCAGAGCCAGGCGAGCCGGGCTCGGAGGTGTTCCCGTTCGTCTTTTCCACCTATCGCCTCACCGAGATGTATACCTCGGGTGCGATGTCGCGCCGTCTGCCGTACCTGGCGGAGTTGCAGCCGGGCCTTTTCTGCGAGGTTGATAAGGCCTTGGCAGAAAAGCGCGGCTTGGAAAACGGTAAGTGGGCCACCATCGTCTCGCCGCGCGGCGTGATTGAGGCACAGGTCTTGGTCACTGATCGCATGCAGATGATGAAGATCAATGGTGAGGAGTTCCACCAGATCGGCTTGCCGTATCACTATGGCGAGTCCGATTCCACGGCAGTTGCAGGCGATGGCGCCAATGATCTGCTGGGCCTTACGTTGGAGCCGAACGTTTTCATCCAGAATTCCAAGATCGGCGCCTGCGATATCCAGCCGGGGCGTCGCCCGCGCGGCGAGGCCCGTGTGGAGATGCTCAAGGAGTATCAGAAGCGCGCGCACCTGAACCTGGATTCCGGTAATGATCTGCTCACCGTGGATGATTCCTTCACCTATAACCCAGAGCCGCAGGAGCCCGCGGATGCGGATGAGCACGGCGAGAAGGGCGAGGAAAGCGAAGAAGGTAAGTAAATGACAAATCTTCTGACCGAAAACGCGAACCGGCACGGCTACGACAAGTACCGCCGCATGGCCTTTTTCACCGACACTTCCGTGTGTATCGGGTGTAAGGCCTGCGAGGTGGCGTGCAAGGAGTGGAACCGCAACCCGGTAGAAGGCTATGACGTCACGGGTGATTCCTATGACAACACCGGCGCACTGGGTGCAAATACCTGGCGGCACGTGGCCTTTGTGGAGCAAAACAATGACCGCATCGAGCAAGCCCGCGAGGAGGGAAAGAATCTCATTTCCCTGGGTATGCCTTCGGTAGGGGCGCAGGACCCAGAGGTTGATACCACCCCGCCGGATACGGATACGTTTCGGTGGCTCATGTCCTCGGACGTGTGTAAGCACTGCACGCATGCGGGCTGCTTGGACGTGTGTCCTACCGGCGCGCTGTTCCGCACCGAATTTGGCACTGTGGTGGTCCAGGATGATGTGTGCAATGGCTGCGGCACTTGCGTGGCCGGCTGCCCGTTTGGCGTCATCGAGCGCCGCGATGACGGCGGTGTGGCGCTGAAGTATGACAAGACGGCCACGGTGGACTACGTGGATAATTCCCATGCCGGCGTGAACGTGTTGAAAAAGCTTAAGCAGCTTGCCCCACAAGGGCCGGACCATACACCAGGCGAGTCAATGCCGATTAAGAACTTGGGCGTCGCCCAAAAGTGCACCATGTGCTACGACCGCCTGAAGCAGGGCGAACAGCCAGCATGTTCTAAGACCTGTCCTACTGATTCCATTCAGTTCGGCCCGTACGAGGAGATGGTGGCCGCAGCCAAGGAACGCGTGCGCGTATTGCACGAGCAAGGCCTTACCGAGGCCCGCCTTTACGGTGCCAACCAGGACGATGGTGTGGGAGGAACCGGCTCCATCTTCCTGCTTTTGGATTCACCTGAGGTCTACGGTTTGCCGCCGGATCCGCGCGTGCCGACGGCCGATTTGCCGCAGATGTATAAGACCGCAGCCAAGGCTATCGGCGGCATGGCGTTGGCCGTGGCTGGTTCCTTCCTGATTGGGGGACGTAAATGAGCAACTTTGATGAATACCGTCCACCGCAGCCGGAGCGCCGCAATCGCTACCGGAAGTTTGACGGTACGAAGCCGAAGAAGAAGCGGAAGCGTCCAGGCGCGGGCGCGCAGGACGGCTCCAAAGAGGAGCGCATGGCGCAGGACTTCGAGTTCTCGTCTTACTATGGCCGACCTGTGGTGAAGGCTCCGCCGTGGGAATGGCCCATCGGCGCCTACCTTTTCTTGGGCGGCGTGAGCGGCGGTTCAGGTCTCTTAGCCGCTGGTGCACAGGCCGCGGGCAATGCACCGCTGCGGCGCACCGCCCGTATCTCTGCCTTTGGCGCGGCGGCCGTGGGATCGGTCTTTTTGATTCTGGACTTGGGCCGCCCGGAGCGCGCATTGAACATGTTCCGTGTCTTCAAGGTGACCTCGCCAATGTCCATGGGCTCGTGGATTTTGTCGGGCTTTGCCAGCGCGGCCGCGCTGCCTGCCGCCGCGGAAGTGGATGCGGCGACCGGCCACAAGCTGCCGCTGCCGAAGTTTGTGCGTACGGCGCTGAAGAAGTCGGCCGGGCCGGCGGGCGCGGTCGCGGGCGTGCTCGGTGGTCCGCTCGCGGGCTATACCGCGGTATTGCTGTCCAATACCTCGAACCCGGTGTGGAATGACATGAAAAAGCACCTGCCGTATGTCTTCGTTTCCTCGGCGGGTGCGGCGTCGTCAGGCCTGGCTATGGTGACCACTCCGGTCGAGCACGCGGGACCGGCCCGCGTGTTGGGTATGGCCGCGGCAGCCAGCGATCTGGTGGCGACCAAGGTGCTGGAGGAAGGCATGGAGCCGGAGCCGCGCGAGGCGCTGCACGAGGGCAGGCCGGGCGCGTTGATGAAGGCCTCGGAATACTTCATCGCGGCCGGCGGCGTGGGTAGTGCGCTGGCCGCGGCCACGAAGTCGCGGGCAGTCTCGGTGGCTGCTGGGCTATCGCTCTTGGCAGGCTCGGCGTGCACGCGCTTTGGCGTGCTCAACGCCGGCTTGGAAGCGGTGAAGAACCCGGAGACCACCATCGGGCCGCAGAAGCGCCGGGCGGAGAAGCGCCGGCGCGAGCAGGGGCTCGACCACGATGTGGTGAGCCCGGACTAGTCCAGGTCCTGCAGGGCGGGGGCGAGCTCCGAGCCGATGTCTTCCATGCGTTGTTGCTCGGCTGCGGAGTCGCGGCCATCACGGTGGAGGTAGTAGTTCAGCGCCACATCGCCCACGGTGGTGACGCAGGTGGTCGACACTGAATCTTCGACCGGCCAGTCGGAGCAATAAAAGCGCCTGTCAGCGGCGGTGAACTCGAAGGGGGAGTACTCATTGGCGGGGCGCTGTTGGGCGGCGTTTTTGGCATCGAGGTCGTCGTGTAGCAGCTCTAAGTAGCGCTGCGCCGCCTCATCGGGGTCATCGGGGCAGACGGGTGAGCCTTCGGCCTCATACTTCGTCCCCAGCAGGCTGACCTGCTCCTTATCCTGTGCACGGTAGAGCACTGAGAAGGAATGTTCATCCTTGTCGGTGGAGTGTGGGTCGAGCTTCGACTTGCCGAGCGAATCTGGCAGGGCCTCGCGCACCGCGGCACTATCAACAGGGGAGCATTCGCTTGACGATGCCCCCTCGGACGAGCACCCCACCAGCCCTGCTGTGGCAAGGGCGGTGGAGGCGAGGGCGAGGAAAGCGGGGAGGCGTCGGCGCATTTTAAGCCTTAATGAACGCATCGCCGGTGCGCTCGGTGGTGTGGCCGATGATGGGGTAGCCAGGAACCTCGCCGATGAGGAGGAGGCCGCCGGAAGTTTGGGCGTCGGCAAGCAGCACTAGCTCTTCCTCGCTCAAGGAGGTATCGAGGTGCGGGTGCACCCAGTCGAGGTTGCGGCGAGAGCCGCCGGGGATGAAGCCCTCCGCCAGCGCTTCCTTTGCGCCTTCGATGGTGGGCACGGCGGAAAAGTCGAGCTCCGCGGCGATGCCGGAGGCCCGGCACATCTTGTACAGGTGGCCGAGCAACCCGAAGCCGGTGACGTCCGTGGCGGCACGCACGCCCGCCTCCACCGCGGCGCGGGCGGCCTCACGGTTCAAGGTGGTCATGGAATCGACCGCGGCCTGGGAGACTTCGCCGGTGGCCTTGTGCTTGTTGTTGAGGATGCCCACGCCAATGGGCTTGGTCAGGGTGATGGGCAGGCCGGGCTCGGCGGCGTCATTGCGCATGAGCTTGTCGGGGGCCACGATGCCGGTAGCTGCCATGCCGTACAGCGGTTCGGGCGCGGTGATGGAATGGCCACCGGTAACGGAGATGCCGGCCTCGGTGGCTATATCCATGCCGCCGCGCAGGACCTCGCGCAGCACATCCAGACCAAGCTTCTCATTGGGCCAGCCCACGAGGTTGATGGCGGTAACTGGGGTGCCACCCATGGCATAGACATCAGACAGCGCATTGGCCGCGGCCACCCGTCCCCAGTCATAGGGATCATTGAGCATGGGCGTAAAAAAGTCCGCGGTGGAGATGACCGCCAGACCATCTTGAATCTTTACGGCCGCGGCGTCGTCGCCATCGTCCAAGCCGACCAGCACGTTGGGGTCGGCCTTACCAATGAGGCCTTCGACGGCGGATTCCAACTGTCCAGCGGGAATCTTGCAGGCGCAGCCGCCACCGGCCGCGAAAGAGGTGAGTTTAATATCTTCGGTCATACGGCTATTTTACTAGTTCTACGGGAGCTTCTTGCTGCGTATTAACGGGGGAATAGTGCGCAGGAAAGGAATCTCCTCGGGCGCCGCAGGAGCCACCGTGGCGCACCGTGGTGAATGTAGCGTCTGGTAGGTGTCTCGGTACCGAGGAATGCCCGTGTAAGGTGAGCATACGGAGGCGTACGTGTCCTGGTGGGCGCCCCGGTCTTCAAAACCGGTGAGGCCGAGCATCTCGGTCTGGCAGGTTCGATTCCTGTCCGTCTCCGCCACTCGCGCGCAAGGAGGAATGCCACAGTGCCCACGCCCACGCCTGCCGCCAGCCCGGATCCCCGCAGGAATATTCCCCGCATGGACGAGCTGCTCCAGCTGCCGGAAGTAGAATCCGCGCGCCAGCGCCTAGCCGAGCACACCATCCGCGCGATACTCCAGGGCGCAGTCGCCCGAGCGCGCCGCGGTCAGTTGCCGGTTAGCGATATACCCGCAGAAATTGCGCAGCGCCTGGAACAAAAGAATACGCATTCCCTGCACCCAGTCATTAACGCCACCGGCGTCATCATTCATACGAACTTAGGGCGTGCCCCGCTTCCCAGCGCCGCGGTAGAGGCCCTGCACGCCGCTGCCTCCTATACAGATGTAGAAATGGACTTGGGCTCGGGCAAGCGATCCAGAAATCGCGGCGCCGGAGCCACGGCCGCGCTGCTCGCAGCCTGCCCCGGTGCAGAAGATGCCCTCGTGGTCAATAACGGCGCCAGCGCCTTGCTCCTGGCCACCGCCGCGCTCGCTCCCGGCAAAGAGGTCATCATCTCGCGCGGCGAGCTCATTGAGATAGGAGCTGGTTTTCGCCTGCCGGAGCTCATCGAGTCCACGGCCACGCGCCTTAAAGAAATTGGGGCGACTAACCGCACGCACCTGGCCGACTACGAGCGCGCGCTGGGCGATAACACCGGCGCTATTTTGAAGGTTCACCCTTCTAATTTCCGCATCGAGGGGTTTACCTCCGCAGTCGGGGTAGAGGAACTGCACCGCCTAGCGGTGGAGCACGATACGCGACTCATCGTGGACTTAGGCTCCGGCCTGCTCACCCATGACCCGGCGCTGCCAGAAGAACCAGATATCCAGGCCCAGCTGCGCGCCGGCGCCGATATCGTCATTGCCTCTGGCGATAAGCTGCTTGGCGGTCCGCAGGCAGGAATCTTACTCGGTACCAAGGAGGCGATTGCTGCGGTGAAGAAGCACCCGCTGGCGCGTGCGGTGCGCATAGATAAGTTGCGCCTCAATGCGCTGGAGGCGGCCATTTCGACGCCCTCGAATGCGGTGCAGGACGCCCTCCACCTCGATCGCCAGACACACCGCGAGCGCACGGAATCCATTGCACAGGCAGTCGGGGCGGAAGTCGTGCCTCATGATGGCCGCGTGGGCGGTGGCGGGGCGCCCGAATACCCGCTGCCCGGCTTCGCGGTGAGCCTGCCCGAGCGCTATGCGGATGCGCTGCGCCGCCAGGACCCGCCCGTGGTAGGTCGCGTGCATCAGGGCCGCTGCTTGGTGGATATTCGCTGCGTTCCTGCCGACCACGACGCCGCAGTTATTGCCGCTATTAAGGCGGTGAGCTAGGTGTACGTCGTCGCTACTGCCGGCCATGTGGACCACGGCAAGTCCACCCTGGTGCGCGCACTTACGGAGATGGACCCGGACCGGTGGGAGGAAGAAAAGCGCCGCGGGCTCACCATTGATTTGGGATTTGCCTGGACTACGCTGCCTTCTGGCGCGGATGTGGCTTTCGTAGATGTGCCCGGCCATGAAAAATTCTTAGGCAATATGCTCGCTGGCGTGGGCCCAGCCCCGGTGGTCCTCTTTGTGGTTGCGGCCGATGAGGGATGGCAGGCCCAGTCCACCGACCACCGCGATGCCTTGCGTGCGCTGGGAGTAGAGCACGGCATTATTGCGCTCACTCGCAGCGATCGCGCCACCGTGGACCGCACCGCAGAAATCCGAACGCAGCTGGCCGGCACCCCGCTTGCCGACGCCCCCATTATTCCCGTATCCGCTCCTACCGGCGACGGCATTGCGGCGCTGCGGCAGGCGCTCGATGAGGTCCTGGCCGCTGTGCCCGTTCCCGATGCGCAGGCGCCCGTGCGCCTGTGGGTGGACCGCGCCTTTAGCGTGAAAGGCGCGGGCACCGTGGTGACCGGAACGCTCGCCGCGGGCACCCTTCGCGTGGGCGATAGCCTTAAGGTGGCCACGGCCGGTGGGGAAAGGGACGTGGAAGTCCGTGGCCTGCATAGTGAAAATCGCGCGCAGGATTCACTCGGGCCCGTCACTCGCGCGGCCGTCAACCTGCGTGGGGCGGATGCCACCGATATCCACCGCGGCGACGTGCTGCTTTCCCCGAGTGCGTGGCGCTTAGTGGACCACCTCGATGTCCGCCGCACCTTTGGCGCGGAGCTCGACGGGCTGCCCGATAACCTCGTCGTGCACACCGGTACCGCCGGGGTAGAGGCCCACCTGCGTCCCCTGTCTGCCGATTTCGCGCGCATCAGCCTGGCGCACCCGCTGCCGCTGCAGCTCCTTGATCGCTTCGTAGTGCGCAGCCCTGGTGGCCGGCACGTCGTCGCTGGGGTAGAGGCAGTTGATCTGCGCCCGCCGGAGCTTAACCGGCGCGGTGCCGCCCGCCGCCGCGCAGAAGAGCTCAGTGCCCAGAACTCGTTCCGTGATCCTGCCTCTTACCTGTGCCGCGTCGGCTTCGCCCGTGTGGATGACCTAGCCCGCGATGGCTTTACTACCGCAGCGCCGCCGCAAGGCATTATCGCCTTCCGCGACTGGTGGATTGCCGCTTCCCAAGTTACGCGGTGGAAGCACGCGCTTACCGACGCCCTGCATGCCCACACCGCCGCCCATCCCCTAGCTCCGGGAATGCCTCGCAAGGCGGCCATGGACGCCCTCGGCCTGCAAGAAGAAGGCTTGCTGGGCCTTGCCATCGCCGCTGCGAAGGCGGAAAGCAGTGAGGGAGTGCTGCGCCTTCCTGGGCAGCGGGCGGACCTCGGCGCGGCGGAGCGCGGGGTCGCTGCCATTGAGGAAAGACTCAAGGCAGAACCTTTTGCGGCACCCGAAGCAGATGACCTCACGGAGCTAGGCCTGGGGCCCAAGGAGCTTGCCGCCGCCGAGCGCGCCGGGCGCCTCCTGCGCCTGAAGCAGGGAATCGTGCTCTTGCCCTCGGCGCCGGAGGAAGCGCACCGGCGTCTTGCCGAACTGGAGCAGCCCTTTACGCTTTCGGCAGCCCGCCAAGCGCTGGGCACCACGCGGCGGGTAGCCATCCCGCTGCTGGAATACCTCGACGCCCAGCGGATTACCCGCCGCGGCGACGGGGGCCAACGCACCCTGCGCTAGAGGCGCGGGGCTCTGCCACCCAGGGCCGCACCTATTTGCGGTGATTGCCCCCGCGGTGGCGGGACGTGTCGCGGGCTACGCGCCGGGCCCGCACGCGCGCGGATTCGGAGGAAAAGCGGCCCGGTTCTTCGGCAACTGGGAGCGCACGCCAGCTGAAATTCTGCTCGCCCGGGATGGAAGAGACCAACTCCGCTAGTTTGGCGCTAGCCTGCGGTTGTTGCGCTTGCTCATTGTGCTGCTGAGCTGGCGCATCTGGCTCAGCGGGTACAGCCGGCTGGGCCTGTGGCCCTTTCGGGCGGCGTGAGCCGGTGGGCAGCGCCTTGACGATGGCCTCGCCGGCAAGCGTGTGCTCCCAGACCTCGGGTTGAGCCGGTGTGGCTGCGGGCGCAGCGGTGGGAATCGCAGGTTGTGGCGCGGGCACGCGCAGCGGTGGAACAGCGGGGGAGAAGAGCTCCTCGGGGGTGGCCTCATCGGCGGGGATATCGACGGCAAGCATGCCGTGGCTCGCATAGGCGCGGGCGGAAAGCCCCGCTCCAGAGCCGCTGGCCGCGGCGAACGCGGCGCGCAGGCCGGGGAACGCAGGAATGTCGCCGATGGGGCCGAGCACCATATCGTCGCAGGTGGCCACTGCGGTGCCGGCAAGGTCTTCCAGCGTGACGAAGAATTGCTGCGTGCCCATGCGCTCAAGCTGGGCGGGTGATAGGTCGCCGGCGGCGGCATCGATCAGTACGCCTCGTCCGCCAGTTAGCAACGCAGTTCCTTGCGGCTGGTCATTGACCGGCACCATCCACGGCCACAGGCCCAGTGACACGGCAACTTCTACCTCGCCGTCAACTACCTCCACGGTGGCGATCGTCTGCGGCTGTGCGGAGGAGGCCTTTAAGCGCTCCAAGGCGGGGTATTCCGCCGCCTCGACCTCGTCCAGGAACCCTAAGAAGCCGAAGTCTGAGCGAACGCGCCAGCCGTTGGTATAGGTATCGGGCTCTAGGGAGACGTCGACAAGCGCAGCGTGCTCTGCCACGCCGGGGATACTCAATGCGGTGCCCACCACTGGGTGCTCGAGGACCGCAACATGCTCCACGCCGAAGTAACTAGTCGCGAGCGGGTAAAGCGCCATAGAAAGTCACTCCCAAGGTTAAAGGCCGGTAAACAATGCGTAGCTCATTTTACGCATATGGGGGATAGGGCTGGCGCCAGCTTTATATCCTGCGGGTTTTTATTAACGTATAGACAGCTCTCTTAAAAGTGAAACCCGGAAAACAGAATAGGAGTAGAACCATCTCTTCTTCACCGTCTTCCTCATCCCGCCCTGTGCGTGGGGTAAATAGCTCGGAGGAAAGCAAAAAGCGCACCCGCAACGCCAAGCGCATTCTCAAAGACATTATGTACCCGCATAATATCCACCCCGCGCTGGTACCGGGCGTTGCCATTGAGGACCAGAAGGTCAAGTATGGAGTAGACAAGCCGATCCTCTTTGTGGTCGGCGGACTGGTCGTCGCCTTCGTAATCTGGGGTGTGATTGCGCCCGAGCAGGTCTTCGATGCTTCTTCGACAGCGCTCGATTGGGTGATGCGTAACTTGGGCTGGATCTTTACCGCCCTGGCGACGTTCCTGATGTTTTTGCTCATCATCTTGGCTTTTTCAAAGTATGGCAAAATCCCTCTCGGGCTAGATGGGGAGAAGCCGGAATTTTCCACGGTGAGCTGGGCCGCGATGCTCTTTGGTGCCGGCATTGGCATCGGCATTATCTTCTTCGGCCCCTTCGAGCCACTGAGCTACTACCTTTCGCCGCGCCCTGGTGCCTATGAGGCCGCGAGCGATGAAGCGGTGCTGGGGGCCATGGCGCAGGCCGCCATGCACTGGGGCTTTAATGCCTGGGCGATTTATGCCATCGTGGGTCTATGCGTGGCCTACGTGTCCTTCCGCCGCGGCCGTGTGCCGCTGATGAGCTCCATCCTGATGCCGCTCTTTGGCAATCGCTCCTCTGATTCCCTGCCCGCGCGCATCATCGATGGCTTAGCCATTATTGCCACTCTCTTCGGCACCGCCGCCACGCTGGGCATCGGTGCGCTACAGATCGGTCGCGGCGTGGAATTGGTCAGCGGTTGGTCTACCACCGGCAATGCTGCGGCGCTGGTAATCATCGTAGTGCTGTCCATCGGAACGATCTTCTCGGCTGTCTCCGGCGTGGCCAAGGGAATTCGGTGGCTCTCCAATATCAACCTGGTGCTGGCCATGGCGCTGGCCTTGTTCTTCTTCGTCGTGGGGCCGACCGCCTTCTTGGCCAATATGTTGCCGGCCGTAGTGATTGAATATCTCGATGAAATGCCACAGATGCTCTCGGCCAACATGGGCGAGGGGGAAGACATGGTGGCCTTCCTGTCCTCCTGGACCACCTTCTACTGGGCTTGGTGGGTATCCTGGTCGCCATTCGTGGGCGTCTTCGTAGCCAAGATTTCCCGCGGGCGAACCATCCGCCAGTTCGTGCTCGGTGTGTTGCTTATTCCCTCGGCTATCATTGTTGCCGCTTTTACCATCCTGGGCGGCACCACCATTTGGCTGCAGCGCCGCGATGGCGATATCGCCCCAGATGGCACCATTGATTCCATGCCGGCGGCAGAAGACATCTTTTTCAAGGTCTTGGATCACTTCCCAGGAGCGGAGTGGATGGCGCCCATCGTCATCGTCATGCTGGTGGTCTTCTTCATTACCACGGCTGACTCCGCATCCATTGTGAACTCGCAGCTCACCCAGCGCGGCAACCCCAAGCCCAACCCGGCAGTAACGGTCTTTTGGGTGGTATGTATGGCTGGCATTGCCGTGGTCATTTTGCTTGCCGGTGGCCGTAATGCGCTGCAGGGCCTGCAGAATCTTATTACGGTGACGGCCCTGCCTTTCGCGGTCATCATCGTGCTCATGTGCATCGCGTTGGTGCGCGAGCTGCGCCATGATCCTGCCTCCATCCGTCATTTCTACGAGGACGAAGCTGTCTCTAATGCAATCGTCCGCGGCGTGCGCGATTATGGCGATAACTTTGCCCTGTCTATCGAGCCGACGGACGGCGACTACGCAACGGGCGCGCACTTTAACTCCACTGCAGCAGAGGTGACCGATTGGTACGCGCGCACGGACGAAGAGGGCCGCGCCGTGGGCTATGACTATGAGGCAGGCGAGTATGTGGACAACGATCCATCTATCAAGAATGGCGAGTTCATCTCTCCGGTACCGGAAGATAAGGAAGAAAATTAATACTTGACAATTATTGGCTGGTAGGGTGCCAGCTATGACTTTTA